>CALRVU010000100.1:0-8312 GCA_943371685.1 Bordetella parapertussis
CTCCACCGAGGCGCTGTTCCTCAACTACTGCGACCCCGCCACGGAGGTGGACGGCGAGCGCGCCCAGGCCGGCACCCGCCACCCGCTGTTCAGTGACCCGGCGCTGGTCAAGGCCATGGGCTTGCTGATCGACCGGCAGGCCATCCAGACCTTTGTGTTTGGCCGGGCGGCGGTGGCCACGCCCAATTTCGTCAACAGCCCTGCGCGCTTTCGCAGCGCCAACCTCAAGCCCGAGTTCAGCATCGACAAGGCCAATGCCCTGCTGGACGCCGCCGGCTACAAGCGCGGCGCCGACGGCGTGCGCGAGAAAGGCGGGCGCAAGCTGAAGTTCGTGTTCCAGACCTCCATCAATGCGCCGCGTCAAAAGGTGCAGGCCATCATCAAGCAGGCCTGCCAGAAGGCCGGCATTGAGCTGGAGCTCAAGTCGGTGCTGGCCAGCATCTACTTCTCGTCAGATGTGGGCAACCCCGACACCTACGGCAAGTTCTACGCCGATATGCAGATGTACACCACCAGCCAGGGCCGGCCTGACCCCGAGCGGCAGTTGCAGCGCTTTGTGTCCTGGGAGATCGCCAGCAAGGCCAACAAATGGCTGGGCGTGAACCTGAGCCGCTGGCGCAGCGACGCCTATGACGCCGCCTACCGCGCGGCCGAGGGCGAGCTGGACCCGGTCAAGCGCGCAGCACTGTGCATCCGCATGAACGACATGGTCTGCAGCGAGGGCTATGTGCAGCCCTTGCTGTTCCGCGCCAGCGTCAGCGGCCTGGGCAACAAGATCCAGGCGCCGCTGAACGGCTGGAGCCTGGACCTGGCGACGCTGTCTGACTGGTACCGCGAGGCATGAGCGGCGCGCATTCAGGGCAGCAGCCCACGCGCTCGGTTGACGCCATCGTACTCGACCTGCATGAGCAGATCGAGCAAGTGCGCAGCGGCGTGCTGCCGCGCCGCCAGTTTGTGCAGCAGCTGGCCGGCATGGGCCTGGGCGCGCCCCTGGCGGGCCTGTTGCTGATTCAGGCGGGCTTGGGCCAGTCGGGCCCGGCCATGGCCCAGACGGCCGGCCCGGCGCCCGCCTATCCGCCCACCCGGCGCGGCGGTGGCGGTGTGCTCAAGCTGTTGATGTGGCAGGGGCCGACCCTGCTCAATCCGCACTTCGCCACCGGCGTCAAGGACATTGAAGGCGCGCGGATCTTTTACGAGCCGCTGGCCCGCTGGGACGCCGAGGGCAACCTGCTGCCGGTGCTGGCCGCCGAGATCCCCAGCCGCGCCAATGGCGGCCTCGCGGCCGACGGCAAGAGCGTGCTGTGGCGCCTCAAAAAGGGCGTGACCTGGCACGACGGCCAGCCCTTTACCGCTGACGATGTGCTGTTCAACTGGCAATACGCCATCGACCCGGCCACGGCCGCCATCACCGCAGGCGACTACCTGAACCTGAAGATGGAGAAGGTTGATGCACACACGGTGCGGGTGCGCTTTGAGCAGCCCTCGCCGTTCTGGCCCGGCATCTACTGCACCACCCGGCTGATCCCCAAGCATGTGTTTGCGCCCTACAGCGGCGCCAAATCGCGTGAGGCGCCGGCCAACCTCAAACCGGTGGGCACGGGCCCCTATGTGTTTGCCGACTTCAAACCCGGCGACCTGATCCGCGGCACGCTCAATGCCAATTACCACCAGCCCAACCGGCCGCACTTCGACAGCATCGAGCTGAAGGGCGGGGGCGATGCGGTGTCGGCCGCGCGCGCGGTGCTGCAGACGGGCGAGTACGACTACGCCTGGAACCTGCTGGTGGAAGACGATGTGCTCAAGCGGCTGGAGGTCAACGGCAAGGGCCGGGTGGTGTTCTCGGCCGGCGGCAGCATCGAGGCCATCTTTTTGAACGCGGCCGACCCGTGGACCGAGGTGGACGGCGAGCGCGCCAACCCCAAGTCTCGCCACCCCTTCTTCAGCGATCCGGCGGTGCGCGAGGCCCTGGGTCTGCTGATCGACCGGCAGGGCATCCAGCGCTTCATTGCCGGGCGCACGGGCGTGGCCACGCCCAACTTCTTGAACAACCCCGAGCGCTTTCGGAGCCCGCACCGGCAGATGTGGTTCGACATTGCCAAGGCCAATGCGCTGCTGGACGGCGCCGGCTATGTGCGCGGTGCCGACGGCATGCGCAGCAAGGCCGGCAAGCCGCTCAAGCTGGTGTTCCAGACCTCCATCAACGCGCCCCGGCAAAAGATCCAGGCCGTGATCAAGCAGGCCTGCCAGAAGGCGGGCATTGCGGTGGAGCTCAAGTCGGTGGTGGGCAGCGTGTTCTTCTCCAGCGACGTGGCCAACCCGGACACATACGGCAAGTTCTGGGCAGACCTGCAGATGTACGCCGGCGACCAGGGCAGCCCGGACCCGACCGAGCACATGCAGCGCTTTGTGTCCTGGGAGATTGCGTCCAAGGCCAACAAATGGCTGCGCGCCAACCTCAACCGCTGGCACAACGCCGAGTTTGACGCCGCCTACCGCGCGGCCGAGAAAGAGATGGACCCGGTCAAGCGGGCGGCGCTGTTTATCCGCATGAACGACATCGCCTGCAATGACGGCTACGTCATCCCGCTGCTGTACCGGCCCATCGTCACCGGCCTGGGCGAGCGCCTGCGCGCGCCGCTGTCGGGCTGGGACAGCGACCTGGCCAGCCTGGCCGACTGGTACAAGGTAGCCTGACCCATGGGCGCCTTTCTCTTGCGGCGGTTCCTGATCGCCATCCCCAGCCTGCTGGGCATCAGCCTGGTGCTGTTCACCGTGCTGGCGCTGGCGCCGGGTGATCCCTTCTCGGAGCTGGCCACCAACCCCAACGTGCCGCCCGAGGTGCGCGAGGCCCTGCGCGAGCGCCTGGGCCTGAACGACCCGGTCTGGCAGCGTTACCTCAACTGGCTGGGCGCCATGCTGCAGGGCGACTGGGGCTTTTCCTTCATCAGCCGGGTTGATGTGGACACGCTGATCTGGCAGCGCGTGCCGGTCACGCTGGCCGTCATCGGCGCCTCGCAGCTGCTGGCGCTGCTGGTGGCCCTGCCGGTGGGCATCCTGGCCGCCACCCGGCCTTACTCGTGGTTTGACAAGCTGGCCAATACGCTGGCTTTCATGGGTTTTTCATTGCCCACCTTCTTCACCGGGCTGCTGCTGATCCTGCTGTTCTCGATCAAGCTGGACTGGCTGCCGTTCGTCTTCCGGGCTGACATCCAGGCCACCGGCTGGGCCTGGTGGTGGGAGAACATCCGCCAGTCCATCATGCCGGTGCTGGTGCTGGGCATGTTCCAGGCGGCCAGCTGGACGCGCTATGTGCGCTCGGCCGTGCTCGACGTGATCCGGCTCGATTACGTGACCACCGCGCGCAGCAAAGGCCTGTCCGAGCGCGCCGTGGTCATCAAGCATGTGGCCCGCAACGCGCTGATCCCGGTGGTCACGCTGGTGGCCTTGTCCATGCCGCAGGTGTTTGGCGGCGCCATCGTCACCGAGCAGATCTTCCGCATCCCGGGCATCGGCTCGCTGCTGATCGACGCCATCCTGCGCAACGACACGCCGGTCATCATGGCCGTCACCTTTGTGCTGGCCTGCCTGGTCATCCTGTTCAATCTGATTGCCGATGTGCTCTATGGCTGGCTCGATCCCCGCATCAGCGTCCGCTGAACCCGTCGTCTCGCCAGCGCGCGAGGCCTGGCGGCGCTTCCGGCGCCATCGCATGGCCGTGTTCAGCCTGGGCCTGCTGGCGCTGCTGGTGCTGGCCGTGGCGCTGGGGCCGCTGGTCTGGACGCTGGCCATCAACGAGATCGACTTCACGGCCCGGCTGGCCACACCGTCGGCCGCCCATCCGTTGGGCACCGACGACCTGGGGCAAGACCTGCTGGCGCGGCTGCTCTACGGCGGGCGCATCAGCATGGCGGTGGGCCTGGCGGCCATGGCCATGGCCATCTTTGTGGGCGTGCTGGTGGGCGCGGTGGCCGGCATGTCGCGCGGCTGGGTCGACACGGCATTGATGTGGGTCACTGACCTGTTCCTGTCGCTGCCGCAGCTGCCGCTGCTGTTGCTGGTGATCTACCTGTTCCGCGAGCCGCTGAAGGTGGCGTTCGGGCCCGAGGCCGGGGTCTTCGTGCTCATCGTGCTGGTGATCGGCGCCTTTGGCTGGATGCCGGTGGCGCGGCTGGTGCGGGCGCAGTTCTTCAGCCTGCGCGAGAAAGAGTTCGTCGAGGCCGCCCGGGCCCTGGGCGCCAGCCGCCTGCGCCAGGTGCTGCGCCACATCCTGCCCAATGCGCTGGGCCCGGTGATCGTGGCCGGCACGGTGGACGTGGCCGCCGCCATCATTGCCGAGAGCACGCTGTCGTTTCTGGGCCTGGGCTTTCCGCCCGACATTCCGACCTGGGGCCGCATCTTGTTTGACGCCAAGGACTACCTCGACATCGCGCCGCACTGGGCGCTGTTCCCCGGCCTGGCCATCTTCCTGACCGTGCTGTCGATCAACTTCATTGGCGACGGCTTGCGCGATGCGCTGGACCCGCGGCGGGTGCTTTGATGAGTCATCCACTGCTCGAGATCCGCGGGCTCAAGACCCATTTCAAGACCGACGCCGGCTGGCTGCATGCGGTGGACGGGGTGGACCTGACGGTCGAGGCCGGCCAGACCGTCTGCGTGGTCGGCGAGTCGGGTTGCGGCAAGAGCGTCACCGCCAAGACGGTGATGAAGCTGATCGACATGCCGCCCGGCAAGATCGTGGCCGGCCAGATCCTGTGGCAAGGCCGCGACCTGGTGCCTCTGCCGCCGGCCGAGATGCAGCGCCTGCGCGCCAAAGAGATCGCCATGGTGTTCCAGGAGCCCATGACCTCGCTCAACCCGGTCTACACCGTGGGCCGGCAGATTGCCGAGAGCCTGCGCCTGCATGAGGGCCTGAGCCGGGCCGAGGCGCTGAACCGGGCCATCGAGATGCTGCGGCTGGTGCGCATCCCCTCGCCCGAGCGGCGGGTCCACGACCATCCGCACCAGTTCAGCGGCGGCATGCGCCAGCGGGTGATGATGGCCATGGCCCTGGCCTGCAACCCCAAGCTGCTGATTGCCGACGAGCCGACCACCGCGCTGGACGTGACCATCCAGGCCCAGATCCTTGACCTGCTGCAGGAGCTGAAAGAGCGCCTGGGCATGGCCGTGATGTTGATCACCCATGCCATGGGCGTGGTGGCCGAGGTGGGCCAGCGGGTGGTGGTGATGTATGCCGGCCAGGTGGTGGAAGAAGCCGATGTGGCCGACCTGTTTGCCAACCCGCGCCACCCCTACACCCAGGGCCTGATCCGCTCGATTCCGCGGATGGACACTGCGGCCACCCACAAGACCCGGCTGGAGGCGATTGCCGGCACCGTGCCCCGCTTGATCGCCCCGCCCCAGGGCTGCCGCTTTGCGCCCCGCTGCCGCCACGCGCTGCCGGCCTGCACTGCGGCCACGCCGCCGCTGCGCCAGGTGGCGCCGGGCCACAAGGTGGCTTGCATCCTGGAGGTGGCGCCATGAGCTCGACGTCCCTCGAGGCGGCGTCTGTGGCCGCCGCTGCCCCACTCCTCAAGGTCGAGGGCCTGGTCAAGCAGTTTCCGGTGCGCGGCGGCCTGCTGGGCCGCGAGGTGGGCCGGGTCCATGCGGTCGACGGCGTCAGCTTTGAGCTGGCTGCCGGCGAGACCCTGGGCGTGGTGGGTGAGTCCGGCTGCGGCAAGAGCACGCTGGGCCGCAGCCTGTTGCGGCTGATCGAGCCCACGGCTGGCGAGGTGAGCTTTGAGGGCCGCAGCGTGACCCGCGCCAGCCCGGCCGAGCTGCGCGCGCTGACCCGCGACATGCAGATCATCTTTCAGGATCCGTACGCCAGCCTGAACCCGCGCATGACGGTGCGCGACATCATCGGCGAGGCCCTGATCATCCACAAGCTGTCGGGCAGCGCGGCCGAGCGCGAGGCCCGGGTGGTGCAGCTGCTGCAAACGGTTGGCCTGTCGGCCGACCACCTGCGCCGCTTTCCGCACGAGTTCTCCGGCGGTCAGCGCCAGCGCATCGGCATTGCCCGGGCCTTGGCCGTCAGCCCCAAGCTGGTGGTCTGCGACGAAGCGGTGTCGGCGCTGGACGTGTCGGTGCAAGCCCAGGTCATCAACCTGCTTGAAGACCTGCGCGAGCAGTTCGGCCTGGCCTATCTGTTCATTGCCCACGACCTGTCGGTGGTCGAGCACATCAGCCACCGTGTGGCCGTGATGTACCTGGGCCGCATCGTCGAGATCGCCCCCGCCCGGGCCCTCTACACCCAGCCCCGCCACCCCTACACCGAAGCCCTGCTCTCCGCCGTCCCCATCCCCGACCCGCGCATCAAGCGCAAGCGCATCCCCCTGCAAGGCGACGTGCCCAGCCCCCTCACCCCCCCCACCGGCTGCCACTTCCACACCCGCTGCCCCCTGGCCCAGACCGAGCGCTGCCGTACCGAGCGACCCGTGCTCAAGCGGGTGGTGGACGGGGATGACGCGCACTGGGTGGCGTGTCATCTGGTCACCTGACATTTCTCACGACCGCGACACAAAGCCACCACGGTCAGAATGGGCATGGACATGTGGGTGCTGCGGGGTGCGGGATCACCGCCATTGCAGAGCCTGGGCTGCCATGCGAACCTGCCTGAAATAATTCATTACAGGCATTGGCGCCACATCAGCCGCATGACTAACTCCGCACCTGCGCGAGAGAACGAAGAGAAGAGCCTGGCCGCGCTGCGCCGTTTGAAGGTGCTCGACACTGCGCCCGAGTCTGAGTTCGATGCCTTGGTCAAGGTCGCTTCCTCCGTTTGTGGCGTCCCCATTTCACTCATCAGCCTGATCGATGCGGACCGCCAGTGGTTCAAGGCCAATGTCGGGCTGCCGGGCGTGCACCAAACGCCGCGCGAGCTTGCCTTTTGCGCTCATGCGGTGCTGGGCGATGCCTTGTTTGAAGTTGAAGACGCCCAACAGGACCCACGATTTGCCGACAACCCGCTGGTGGTCGGTCAGCCCGAGATCCGTTTTTATGCGGGCGCCCCTGTGGTGCTCAGTGGCGGCGAAAGAGTCGGTACGCTTTGCGTCATCGACCGAACACCGGGCAAGCTGACAGCGCAGCAGCGGCTGGTCCTGCAGGAGCTTTCGGTGGCCGCAGCCAAGCTGCTCGAAGGTCGCCTGGCGATGCAGGAATGCATGGCCTCGATTGAGGCTGTTGCGGTCTCCCAAAGAGACCTGCGTCTGGTGGTTGAGCATGTCCCGGCCCTGTTGAGCTATTGGAATGCCGACCTGGCCTGTCGTTTTGCCAACCCAGCCCACCAAACCTGGTTCGAAGTCGACCCACAGCAACTGATTGGCCAACACATTCGTGAGCTGATGGGCCCGGCGCATTTTGAGTTGAACAAACCTTGCCTTGATGCTGCGCTGGCGGGCCAACCGCAATCCTTTGAGCGCCGCATTACCTCACCTTCTGGCACGGTGCGCTACGGTCTCGTGCAGTACATGCCGGATGTGGTTGACGGGCAGGTCATGGGCCTGCTCGTGCATGTTAGTGATGTTTCGCAGTTGAAGGCCGTGGAGGCTGCCTTGCATTTTGAGGTGGCTGAACGCGGTCGCTTGCATGATCTTTTGCAGGCGAGCTTGGCTGATTTGGGTCGGGCCCAGCAGCTCGGGGCCATCGGCAGCTGGTCTTGGCAGGTCAAGGGTGAAGCAGTTGAATGGTCACCCGAGCTGTTTCGCATCTTGGGTTGCGATCCTGCGGCCCCCACACCCACATTTGCCGAGCAGGCCAAGCTGTACAAGCCCGATTGTTTTGCGCGGCTGAAAGAGGCTGTGGCGCGTGCGCTGGAAACCGCCGAAGCCTACCAACTGGACATGGCCTACATCCGACCGGATGGCGACGAGGGCTGGCTTGAGGCCCGAGGCGAGGTCGTGCGCAATGCCGAGGGGGGCATTGATCGTCTCATCGGCACGGTGCAAGACATTACTGAGCGCCGCCGAGTCCAAGACGAGTTGGCGCAGCAACATGAGTTGATGCACGTGACCTTGCAGTCCATTGGCGACGCGGTCATCACCACCGACGCCGTCGGTGTGGTGAGTTGGCTCAATCCGGTGGCAGAACGAATGACGGGCTGGCTGGCCAGCGAAGCCAAGGGCTTGCCCTTGAGCCAAGTGTTCAACATCGTCAATGAAGAGACGCGAGCCGTTACCGAGAACCCCGTGGCAACCTGCCTGGCGCAAGGCAAGATCGTGGGCCTGGCCAATCACACCTTGTTGATCTCGCGCGACGGCACCGAGTTTGGCATTGAG
>CALRVU010000101.1:0-8286 GCA_943371685.1 Bordetella parapertussis
GACTGGGATGCCGGCGAGCGCGGCCTGGCCTGCCTGCCCGGCCGCGAGGCCGAGTTCCGCGCCGGCTTTGCCCGCGCGATGGAGTACGCCCAGGCCCTCGACTGCCCGCGCATCCATGTGATGGCCGGCCTGGCCCCGGCCGGCGCAGAGCGGGCCGCGCTGCAAGCCACCTACGAGGCCAATCTGGCCTGGGCGGCGGAGCAAGCCGCCAGCGACGGCCGCGATGTGCTGATCGAGCCCATCAACCCGCGCGACATTCCCGGCTTCTTCCTCAACCGCCAGGACGAAGCCCACCGCATCGTGCAGGCCATCGGCGCGCCCAACCTCAAGGTCCAGTTCGACCTGTATCACTGCCAGATCGTCGAAGGCGATGTGGCCATGAAGATCCGCCACCACCTGCCGACCGGCCGGGTTGGCCACTTCCAGATCGCCGGCGTGCCGATGCGCCACGAGCCCGACCTGGGCGAGCTCAACCACCCCTACCTGTTCTCGGTGATCGACGAGGTGGCGGCGGCCTGCGGCTGGCAAGGCTGGGTCGGCTGCGAATACCGCCCGGCCCGCGGCGCGGTGGCCGGTGGTACCTCAGAGGGCCTGGGCTGGCTGCGCGCAAAGCGCGAGGCTTGAGGCCGGACCCAGCACATCACACCGTCAGTACTAGACAGACTTCGCTCTATGGGGTCATTCAAAGTGATGACCGTCCTCATCGACTCATCACGGAATCGTCACGCCGGCGCGTAACACTACGCGGCTTACAAAGAGCCCTCAGACGCAGACAAGACGGAACGCAGGGCTTCCCCTCTGTGGAGTCGAGGTCCGTTAGCACCGAATGGGCTTGACTTCTCCAGCGGCCATTCTCAGGGTGAAATTTTGAAGCGTAAAGACCTCGCCATCACCTCACTGTTCGTCTCGTTGCTCAGTTTCACTCAAGTGGTTTACGCTGTGGCAGCGGTCGAAACACCCGCAAACATCGACGGTGAAATCACAACAACAGAGGGCGGCGGCGGAGCAGGAGCCAGCGGCGGAGCGGGCGGGCCTTACATTGATCCCCCAACTGACGTCCCGCGCATCACCATTATCGGCCAGCTCCCCACAAAAGATGAAGAGCCTGCGAAAAACCCGTTTGATCCTTGGTTTATATCGCTGAATTTCGGCAGCCCACCAACCACCGAGGTGAGAGGTAATGGGCAGAAAGGATCTGGCGGCGCTGCGAACAAGCCCGATCCAGCCACAGGCCAAAACGCCAGCACTGACGGCGATGCTTGCGGTAATCCAGTCATCATGTCGAGCGGAAACAAGGTTGAGCAGGACACTGATTTCAAGCTCTACATGGTTGGCGGCATCAGTTTTACCCGCACCTACAACAAGAACAGCAGTTTGGTCGGTGCGTTCGGTGGCAAATGGTTCTCCATCTTGGACCAAAGAGCCATAAGCCAAGGGAACAATGGCAAGAATCAGCCAGCCAACATCACCTTGTACCGCGCGGACGGGTCTGCATTGAGTTTTGACTATCAACCGGATGGCTGGTGGCACAGTGCGGGTCAGACAGCCAAAACATCCTACATCACCGTCAGTGGCGACTTCATCTACTTCTATTCCCCTGGCGGCGGAATGGAGATTTATTCAAAATACGGAAGTCTCATTCAGATCAAATCTGCTTTGGGTGCCAAATGGACCTTCAACTACGGGAACCCTAGCAAGCAGCTTTCTTTCAGCGCGCCCAATGACACTCTCACGTCCATAAGCCATTCAGGCGGTCGCGTCATCAACATCACCTGGACGCCCAACACTGAGGCCGGCACACGGGTCACCAAGATTGTCGACCCAGCAAATAATTCTTTCGGCTATTCGTACAAGAGCAATGCGCTCGATACAGTTACCTATCCGGCGACGTGGCGAGGGTTTGACGCCACTCTATCCATCGACACGCTAAAATACGAATACGATGGAAGCCGGCGCTTGCTGGGAAAATCTTACAACGGAAAACGTTACTCGACCTTTGATTACAACAGCTCCGGTCAAGCCATTTCATCAGAGCATGCTGGCGGCGTGGAGAAGTACAGTTTTGATTACTCATCCCCAGGACAGACCAAAGTCACCAATCCGCTCGGTCAGTCGACTGTTTATTATTTTGACAGCAAGGGTCGAACCATCAAGACGAGTGGCGCAAAAGTGTCTATTGCCCTGCAACCAATGCATCCAATGAATACGATGACAGCGCCGCCACGAAAATATCAACAGAGGCGAACGGATACAAGACCAAGACACAGTACGACTCAGATGGGGACATCGTTTCGACGACGAGCGGCTACAACAGCCCGACGCCCTATGTGGTTTCCTATGAATGGTATGCATCTGTTTGGCCAAAGCAACTGAAGTCAGTCACCACGCCCTCGACCAAGCGCACCTACCTCTACGATCCGACCTACGCCATGATCGAAAGCGAGACGCTCGAGTCGACGGCGGGCGCCTATGTCACCCAAACAACGACCACGTCCTATGGCCCTGCACATCCTGGCGGCTTTCCGCAGTGGGTCAAGGTCGATGGACCCCTTGTGGGTGATGGTGATGCGGTCACCTATCGTTACAGTGCGTTTGGTGACTTGATCCAGATTGACCGGTCGTATGGATCGGATTTTTTCAGTGGCCATACTGGTCTGGGCCAACCAACGACCGTCACGAATGCTGACGGTTTGGTGACCACCTATCAGCGAGACGCGCGCGGGCGCACCCACGTATTGAATATCGGCGGACGCTCCTACAGCTATGGCTACGATGCGCGGGGGAACATGCTGAGTCAACGCGCACCGAGCGGCTCGATCAGCAAATATGGCTACGACAATGCTGGCCGTCTCTTGAATACGTCCTACCTAGAAGCATTTCCTTCGGATTATTCAGGGATCGATGGAAAGACCTACCCGCAAGAGTCCACCACGACCTTTATTCGAGATCTTGCGAGCAATGTTAAGGAGAGTCAGGTCACCCGAAAGGAGTGGTCCGAAAACCCAGACAGCGACTGCTCGTTGATGGCTTCGTCTGGCAGCGGACAAATGGCACCACCGCCATGCACCAATCCCTATGTCTCCCAGGAAACCAGCTACTGGAGTCGATACGTCGATTTTGACGAACTCAATCGAGTGCGGGCAGTGCGTGGCAATGCTGGGCAAGCTTGGACCTATGGATACACGCTAGGCGGACAGCTTGAGAAAGTAACCAACCCCAATGGCATCCAGCTTTCTCGCACCTTTGATGAACACCAAAGAATCAAAACCGAAACGGATGCCAATGGCCGAATCGTTGAGTTTGGCTACGATTCCGAGGGCGCAGTTACTAGCATCAAGGACGGGAAAGGCAACGTTACCCAGTACACCCGGAATGGTCTGGGCTTGGTGACGGAACTGCGCAGCCCCGACTACAGCGCGGTGGTGACGTACAACCATGGCCCACAAGGTTTACTTGATTCGGAGACCGATGCCGTGGGCAACAAGCGGTCTTACGAATATTTGCAAGACGGACGCTTGTCGAAGATCACGACCAGTGGATCGGCGGTGGCGGTCTTGCGGAAATATTCCTATGATTGCGCCAATGGCAAGGGCAGCCTTTGCGGCATCGAGGATTCGGCCGGCGGCAATGTGGGATTTGAGTACAACAAGTTTGGAGAGCCTGTCACATTGACTTCGACGGTCGGTTCCTCGGTTTACACCACCAGATTGGGCTACGATGATTTTGGCCAGTTGACATCAATCACCTACCCCAATGCGGTGATCGCTCGCTACTCATGGGCCGACGGCATGGTTCGAAGCGTCAGTGTCTCGGTGAACGGGGCTCAAACGACCTTGGTTTCTGCGGCTGACTATGTGCCATATGGGGCAGCGCGTTCGATGGTGGCCCCTGTCAAACTTCGCACGTTTGGGTTCGATGCCGACAATCGACTCACCTCGCTGGGCAGCGCGGTGCAGACCCGTACCTATCAGTACAGCAATCTGAACCGGATCACGGAGATCACCGGCGGCGACGACCAGTCGATCCGCTACAACGCCGTGGGGGAAGTGGCAAACTTCACGCAATCAATCGTCAAGACCACCTTCAACTACGATGCCAATGGCAACCGGACCAAGGCCAGCTACAGCAACTATCCGGACTTGCCCGTAACCTACTCCGTCAATCCTGCCAGCAATCGCCTGACGTCCCTGCTTTGGAACGGGACGACGCGCAGCCTGGCCTACGACAAGAATGGCAGCCTGCTGCGAGACACCAAGGCGCCAATCACCGATTGTTTCGTCTATGACGGGCTCAAGCGCATGATCTCTTTCAAGCGCTACAACGAGGTCCTGAGCAATTGCTCGCTGCCCACCACCGCGCCCACCGTTGCGGCCAGCCATGGCTACAACGGACTGGGCCAGCGGGTGATGAAGAACGTCGGAGGCACGGTGACGACCTTTGTGCATGATGCAGCGGGCAAGCTGCTACAAGAGACAAAGGGCACTCAGGTCAAGAACTATGTCTGGATGGGCAATCAGTTGATCGGCCTGGTGGTCAACGGCACGGTGTATCAGGTGTTCACCGACCACATCGGCCGCCCGGAGGCGGTAACCAACATGGCCGGTGCCGTGGTGTGGCGAGCCCTGAACAAGCCCTTCGACCGCAGCGTGGTCACTGATCAGATCGGCGGGCTGGGGCTGGGTTTTCCCGGGCAGTACTATGACACCGAGAGCGGGCTTTGGCAGAACTGGCATCGGTACTACGACGCATCGGTGGGCAAGTACACCCAGTCAGATCCGATTGGGCTGGCGGGGGGGATCAATACCTACGCATATGTGGGTGGGAATCCAGTGAGCCGCATCGACCCGATGGGCCTGAGTCCGGGCGACGTCCTAAACATCCTGGGCACGTTTGACCGAACGGTAACTGGGATGACTGGTGCCGGCCTGCGAACGTCCCCAGGCTCGTGGAACAACGTCAACAGGTCGCTCTACGACATAACTGGGGGATTGGCTGGCAAGAAGTTCATGGGCTGCGGCGAGCAAGCCGCCAACCTCCAGCATCAACTTAACAATGGAGCCTACGACGACAAATGGAGCTTCACCCTGCAGGGCAGCAACTTGCCGCAAAGTCAGCCTGGCTTTGGCTTGAGTGGTCCGCACTGGTGGGTCGAAGGCCGCTCCAGCAATCCGGATGATCCTGTACTTGTTCTTGATCCGTGGCGGAACAACTGGATTCCGACAAGACCTTAGCTGATATGCGAGATGGAGGAGGCCCAATGAACGCACTACAGTGGATCAATCGCGTACTGGCGCTGCTCGTTGCCCTATTTGTTCTGGCTGTTGTTGCCCCGAGTCTGTACGTGGACTGTGAGCCTGGCGGCATTTGTGGTGGGTGGCTAAACGCGCGAAGTCTCCATCTGCTGCTCTACGCTGCAATGGCGGCAATTGCCGTCGCGCTGGTCTTCTTCAGCCGGAATCGTCGGCGCTGGTTTGGCGTACTGGGGTGGGGACTACTACTTGCGATGGCCGCACTTGTTCTTCAATAGCTGAGACCGATCTCGGCGCAGAGCCGGTGTCCGGCACCGGGGTAGGAGGGTGCCGATGGTGAGGTCATGCGAATTGCCCCCGAGGACTGCTTGCCATTGACCTCGGGGATGATGAACCCGAAGGACCGCTTGGGCGGATCTTGCGGCGTGAGAAGCTGGCTAAATGGCCTAGTGCAAAAGCGCCATGGCCAGCAACGACGCGCGTTCAGGGATGAAGGTCGCCGGGTCGATTGGATTTGAGTCAAGCCAGCACTTGGCCGTCCGTCAAGCGCAGCCAGGCCGACACGGCCAGCGCATCCATCGGCCGGCCGAAGAAATAGCCCTGCAGGGCGTCGCAGTCCAGCCGCTGCAGGCAGGCCTGCTGGGCCGCCGTCTCGACGCCTTCGGCCACGATGCGCAGGCCCAGGCTCTTGCCCATGGCCACCACCGCGCGGACGATGGCCAGGTCGTCGAGGCTGCCAGGCAGGCCGCTGACGAAGGAGCGGTCGATCTTGAGCGTCTGGGCCGGAAAGCGCTTGAGATAGGCCAGCGACGAATAGCCGGTGCCGAAGTCGTCAATGGCAATGTTGATGCCCAGGGCATTGAGCTGCTGCAGGGTCTCGTAGGCCTGGCGGGTGTCGGCCATCAGCAGCACCTCGGTGACCTCCAGCTCCAGATCGCCAGCCGCCAGACCGTGGCGGATCAGCACCGCCTGGATTTCACTGAGCAGGCTGTCGTCCACCAATTGCCGGCGGGACAGATTGACCGCACAGCGCGGCGGGCGCAGGCCCTCGGCCCGCCAGGTGGCCATCTGCGCCCCCACGGCCTCCAGCACCCAGCGGCCGATCGGCACGATCAGCCCGCTTTCTTCGGCCAGCGCATTGAACACGCTCGGTGCCAGCAGACCACGCTCCGGATGACGCCAGCGCAGCAGGGCCTCCAGGCCGACCAGTTCACCGGTCTGGGCGTTCACCTGGGGTTGGTAGTGCAGCACCAGCTGCTGGCGCTCGACTGCCGTGCGCAGGTCTTCCTCCAGCGCAAAGTGCAAGGCAGCCTTGCGCGCCAGATCGGCGGTGAAGAAGGCAAAGGTGTTCTTGCCGTTGGCCTTGGCCTGGTACATGGCCGTGTCAGCGGACTTGAGCAAGCCGGGGCCGTCGCCCGCGTCATTGGGATAGGTGACGATGCCGATGCTGGCCGAGATGGCGATGCGGCAGCCTTCGAGCATCAGCGGCTCGGCCAGCACACCCAGGATGCGGCTGGCGATCTTGGCCAGCGTGGCCGGATCGCACTGGGCCTCGGTAATGACGACGAACTCGTCGCCCCCCAGCCGGCCCAGCAGGTCGGCCTCGCGCAGCAGGCCGCTGAGGCGCCGGCTGACCTCGCGCAGCAGCTCATCGCCGGCCGCATGGCCCAGGTTGTCGTTGACGTACTTGAAACGGTCCAGATCGATGAACAGCAGGGCGAAGCGGCGCTCGTAGCGCTTGCAGCGGGCCAGGGTCTTGTCCAGCACCTCGTTGACCATGTAGCGATTGGGCAGGCCGGTCAGGCTGTCGTAGCGGGCCAGCTCCTGGATGCGCTGATCCGCCAGCACGGCGGCGGTCACGTCGCTGCCCACGCCGCGGTAGCCGGTGCATTGCTCACCATTGAGCACCGGTTCGCCACTGATGCGGAAGTAGTGAGGCGGCTGGTCGGGCAACGCGACCTCGAAGGTGATGTGCTGGAAGGGCTGGCTGCGCTCGGTGCGGTGGTGCAGCCGGGCCAGCTCGGCCGGGTCGGTGCGCAGGCGGCCGGTGTCGCTGCAGGCATGGCCGATGAGCAGTTCGGCCTTGACGCCGGTGCGAGCCTCCAGCCCGTCCGAGATGTAGCTGAAGCGGCCCTGGAAATCCTGTTCCCAGACCCAGTCCGACGACAGCGACAGCAGCTTGGCCAGCCGGTCCTGGCTGGCTTGCAGGGCCTGGTTGAGCACCACCAGCTCCTGCGAAGCCAGGTTCTCGGAGCGCTCCATCAGGTAGCGGTCCTGGTCCATGTCCACATAGGCGCGGCTGACCCGGCTCAGCAGATCAGCGAACTGGGCGGCATCGGGCACGCCGCCCACCGTCAGGCCGAGCTTGCGCAGCTGGCGCAGCAGCAGGGGGTGCATCGGCTCGGTCATGCTGCGGGGCCAGCCAGGGCGCGCTCACTGAGCACGGTCACCGTCATCGTCTGATTGTGGAACTCGGCCGGCTCATGCATGGCCAGCGGAGCCACCTCGCCGTAGGAGTAGAAGCCCAGGTGGGCCGAGCCCGGCGGCAGTTGCTCGACCACGGCTTCAACTTCTTCCTCGGTCCGGTCGCCCATCACCAGGCGGCGGCCCATGCAGCTGACCGACAGGGCAAGCACCGGGGGGAGCACGCCTTCAGGCGTCGATGGTTGAGAATCGCGCGCATGCGCGGCGAGGGCCTGCCGCACCGCATCTTCAGCTGCGCCCACCAGGCGATCGGTGCTCGTGCGCATCAGCTTCACCACATCGCCCTCCAGCACCTCGCCACCAAAGGTCAGGGTGTGGGCCTCGTCATCCAGGTCCATCACGCTGCGCACCAGCGGCCGGCCGCTGCCGCGCACCGAGCGCACCGACAGGGGCACGCGCAGCGCACTGGCCGGCAGATCGGCCGCCAGGTCGCCCAAGTAGTGGCGGTACAAGGCGGCGGCGGGCTGGTTGTCCAGCGTGTGCAGCAGCACCCCGTCGGACCGGGTCACCAGGCGCTCAGGGCCGAACTCCTGCCAGCCACCGGCGCAGCCAT
>CALRVU010000102.1:0-8276 GCA_943371685.1 Bordetella parapertussis
TACCTGACCCAGATCGACATTGATTGCGGCGTGGTCCGCCTGCTGACTACCGAGTGCGAACGCATCGGCATCCGCAAGCCCTTGCTGGTGACGGATGCTGGCGTGCGTGCGGCTGGCGTGCTCGACATGGCCTTGGCAGCACTGCAGGGTCTGCCCTGCGAGGTCTTCGATGCCACGCCCTCCAACCCGACCGAGGCAGCCGTGCGCGCAGCCACCGAAGTCTATCGGCATGCCAGCTGCGATGGCTTGATCGCGGTCGGCGGCGGCTCCAGCATCGATCTGGCCAAAGGCGTGTCGATCGCAGCCACCCATCCCGGGCCGCTCAGTCACTACGCCACCATCGAGGGCGGCGGGCCGCGCATCACGGCTGCGGCTGCGCCGCTGATCGCGGTGCCCACCACCGCCGGTACCGGCAGCGAGGTCGCGCGTGGCGCGATCCTGATCGTTGACGATGGACGCAAGCTGGGATTCCACAGCTGGAACCTGATGCCCCGCTCGGCCTTGCTCGACCCCGAATTGACGCTGGGACTGCCTCCAGGCTTGACGGCCGCCACTGGCATGGACGCCATTGCCCACTGCCTCGAGACCTTCATGTCAGCGGCGGTCAATCCGCCGGCTGACGGCATCGCGCTTGACGGCTTGGCGCGTGGTTGGGCGCACATCGAGCGGGCCACCCGGAACGGTCAGGATCGCGAAGCCCGCTGGGCCATGATGAGTGCGAGCATGCAGGGTGCGATGGCCTTCCAGAAGGGCCTGGGCTGCGTGCACTCGCTCAGCCACAGCCTGGGCGGTGTCAATCCGCGCCTGCACCACGGCACGCTCAATGCGGTGTTCCTGCCGGCTGTGATCCGCTTCAATGCCCAGGCGCCGTCAATGCGCGCGGAGCGACGGATCGAGCGCATGTCCCAGGCCATCGGCCTGGCGTCCAGCAGCGCTTCCGCGCTGGCCGATGGCAGCGATCTGGCGGAGGCTGTCCGGTCGCTCAGCGCGCGCCTGGGGCTGCCTTCGGGCCTGGCTGACATGGGCGTGAGCACGGATCAGTTCGAGGCCATCATCGATGGCGCCATGCGGGATCATTGCCATGCGACGAACCCTCGCATCGCGAGCCGCGAAGACTATCGACAGCTGCTGATCGACTCGTTGTAGGCGCTGCGTTCCGCCCTCGTAATTGTGTGAATTCGTTCCGTCTTGGGTCTGGTTTTTGCTAGATACACCTGTAACAAGAGACCTACAGGACGTTGTTGATGAAATACGCAAATGCAGGGCGGTGGCTGCAAGCCGCCGGTGTGTCGATCATCAGTGTGGTCAGCGGCCTGGCACATGCCCAGGCGGCCTCAGAGCCCGTGAGCATGGCTTCGGGTGCCGCGTCTGCGGTGGTTCCTGCGCTGGCTGCCAGCGCCGCTGGCCTGCTGCCAGCGGCCACCGTCACTCCGGGTTTACCCATGTTGGTGCCGTTTGCCCAGATCAGTGCCGGCGACACCGCCTGGATGATGTGCGCCACCGCGCTGGTGCTGCTGATGACCCTGCCCGGGCTGGCACTGTTCTATGCCGGCATGGTGCGCAAGAAGAACATTCTGGGCACGGCCACTCAGGTCTTCGCCATCAGTGCCCTGGTCACGCTGCTCTGGTTTGGCTGGGGCTACAGCCTGGCGTTCATGCCGGGTGGGCCATTCATTGGCGGCGACATGGCCCGCTGGCTGGGCACCGTGCAGTTTCACAAGTTGGCTGGAACCGTCTCCGTGCATCCGCTGGCGCCCACAGTGCCCGAAGCCGTGTTCGTGATGTTTCAACTCAGCTTCGCGATCATCACGCCGGCACTGATCGTCGGCGCGTTTGCCGAACGCATGCGCTTTGCAGCGCTGCTATGGTTCATGGCGCTCTGGTCCCTGCTCGTCTACGCCCCGGTGGCGCACTGGGTCTGGGCCGCTGACGGTTGGTTGGCACAGCGCGGAGCGCTGGACTTTGCCGGTGGCACGGTGGTGCACATCAACGCCGGCATGGCCGGTCTGGTGGCGGCCTACATGCTGGGCAAGCGCAAGGGCTTTGGTCAGGTCGCCTTGATGCCGGCCAACCTGGGCTACACGATGATGGGTGCCTCGCTGCTCTGGGTGGGCTGGATGGGCTTCAACGGCGGTTCGGCCGCAGCAGCCGATGGCCGTGCCGGCATGGCCATGCTGGTCACGCAATTGGGAGCCGCAGCGGCAGCCTTGAGCTGGATGCTGGCTGAATGGACGGTGCGGCGCACCCCGACGTTGCTGGGCTTGTGCTCGGGCGCCGTGGCGGGTCTGGTGGCCATCACGCCCGCATCGGGCTTCGTGGGTCCGGCCAGCGCGGTGCTCATCGGCCTGGTGGCCGGTGTGGGTTGCTACTGGGGCGCTACAGGGCTGAAGCGCCTGCTCGGTGCCGACGATTCACTGGATGTCTTTGGTGTGCACGGTGTGGGTGGCGTGATTGGTGCGCTGCTGACGGGCTTGCTCGCGGATCCACAGATCGGCGGGGTTGAAGGCAGCCTGATGACCCAGGCACTGGCCGTCGTGGCCACGCTGCTCTACAGCGGCCTGGTGACCTGGCTGATTCTGCTGCTGGTGAATTGGGTGATTGGCTTGCGCGTGACGGCCAAGCAAGAAACTGAGGGCCTCGACCTCAGTCAACACGGCGAACGGGTCGAGTGACCCGTTGCCTCCGAGGTTTTCTTGAACTCCCGGGAGGTTGATGATGTTGGACAGTGAAAAGCTCGCCATTGCGGCGCACCTGCACGTGATCATGCGGCGCAAAGTAGGCCGCGTCACCGACGTGGAATGGATGGTCAAGAGTCCGGATTACGCCCGCGAGATCATCCGTGTGGCCATGGCGGACCCGGCTCATGCCGACCTGATCGACTGGGCTCAGCGCTTGCGCGCAGCCTTGTTTCCAGCGCCGGCGGTCAGCAAGCCGGCGCGGGACGCGGGTGCGGCCTCCACCTTTGGCGTGCCGCCGTCTGGTTTCGGCGACAGCCGGATCGAGCGCGCCCTGAGCGCTGCACCGGCGCCCCGCTACGTGGGCAGCCTGCGCTGAAGCCCGCATGAAAAAGGCCCGGTTGCTTGTGGCAACCGGGCCAGGCTGGCACCGGGGATGGATCCTGGTGCCCGACCATCTTTTCAGGCGCTGAGCGCCCCTTCAATTTCAGTGCTTGGCGTCGAAGAACTGCTCGTCTTCGGTGCTGCCCTTCAGAGCGCCGGTCGAGGCGTCGCGCTCGATGGTGGTGGTCACGGCGTCAAAGTAGCCGGTGCCGACCTCGCGCTGGTGTTTGACGGCAGTGAAACCCTTCTCGGCGGCGGCGAACTCTGCTTCTTGCAGCTCGACGAAGGCGCTCATGTTGTTGCGAGCGTATCCGTAGGCCAGGTTGAACATCGAGTAGTTCAGGCTGTGGAAGCCGGCCAGCGTGATGAACTGGAACTTGTAGCCCATGGCGCCCAGCTCGCGCTGGAACATGGCGATGGTGGCGTCGTCCAGGTTCTTCTTCCAGTTGAACGAGGGCGAGCAGTTGTAGGCCAGCAGCTTGCCCGGGAACTTGGCGTGGATGGCATCGGCGAAAGCCTTGGCGAAGGCCAGGTCAGGCTTGCCGGTTTCGCACCAGATCATGTCGGCCACTTCGGCATAGGCCAGGCCGCGGCTGATGGCTTGCTCCAGGCCATTGCGGGTGCGGAAGAAGCCTTCGACCGTGCGCTCGCCGGTGCAGAAGGGCTTGTCGTTGTCGTCGATGTCGCTGGTCACCAGGTCGCCGGCTTCGGCGTCGGTGCGGGCCAGCAGCACGGTGGACGTGCCCATCACATCGGCAGCCAGACGTGCGGCATTGAGCTTGGCGACGGCTTCGCGGGTCGGAACCAGCACCTTGCCACCCATGTGGCCGCACTTCTTGGCAGCGGCCAGCTGGTCTTCGAAGTGGACGCCAGCGGCGCCGGCCTCGATCATCGACTTCATCAGCTCGAACGCGTTCAGCACGCCGCCAAAACCGGCTTCGGCGTCGGCCACGATCGGGGCGAAGAAGTCGGTGTCATCCTTGCCTTCGCTCCACTGGATCTCGTCGGCGCGCTTGAAGGTGGCGTTGATCTTCTTGACGACCTTCGGCACCGAGTCCACCGAGTACAGCGACTGGTCGGGGTACATCTCGCCGTTGCTGTTGGCATCGCCGGCCACTTGCCAGCCCGACAGGTAGATGGCCTTCAGGCCGGCCTTGACCTGCTGCATGGCCTGGTTGCCCGTCAAGGCGCCCAGGGCATTGATGAAGGGCTCGGTGTTGACGAGGGTCCAGAGCTTCTCGGCGCCACGCTGAGCCAGGGTGTGTTCGATCTTGAGCGAGCCGCGCAGACGGACCACATCGGCAGCCGTGTAGCTGCGCTTGATGCCCTTCCAGCGTGGGTTCTCGGCCCAGTCTTTTTCGAGGGCAGCAATTTGTTGTTCGCGGGTCAGTCGGGTCATGGTCGGCTCCATCCAAGAAGAGGAAACAAGGGATAACGTGGAGAGAAGCTTACGCCCGCCGATCAATTTCGCCAAGACTTATGTCTTATATAAGAGTAGATCTTGAATCGTTACGAATCAAAGACTTGCAGAGTAAATTTCTCAATGTGAAAGACAAATTTTCACTATGAAAAATCTTGCTGCAGTGCGGCATGGCTTCTTTTCACATCATGGAATCGTGTTCTCGCGATGGAAAATCACGCTCGCGCCGGGCAGGGCCCGGCGCGCTGCCTTCACACGGGCAGTGCCGTGGTCTTCTTGACCGTGCGCAACACCAACATCGAGTTGGAGCGCTCGACGCCGGGCAAATGCATCAGGACCTGCGTGTGAAACCGCTCCAGGTCTTCTGCATCGCGGTAGGCAAACCGGATCATGTAGTCGTTGGCGCCCGCCACATAGAAGCAATCAAGGATCTGCGGCTCGTCGCGCACGGCTTGCTCGAACGCTTCAAGCAGACTGTTGCTCATGGTCTCGAGGTTGATGATGGTGAAGCTGGTGCCGTGCATGCCCACCGCCTTGGGATTGAGCAGCGCGACGTACTGGGCAATCACCCCATCGTCCTCGAGTTGTTTGACACGCCTCAGACAGGCTGAAGGCGACAAGTGGACGCGCTGCGCAAGCTCCACATTGGAGAGCTTGCCATGGGTCTGGAGTTGTTCAAGGATGGCCCGGTCGATCGCATCCAGTTGCACTAAATTCGTTCTGCTTCGCATAATATTTCGATATTCTAAGTTCTATCCGCATGATGTTGTGTTGTGCAGGGTTCCACCTCGCGAAACGCGCAAGCACATTGCGCGCCGCCTTGGCTAGACTGCACAAGTCACCTGTGTGACAAATTCACGTCACGCCAAGCCACGTCTGCGCTGCCTTCCAAGGACCGAAATGACTGCCAATCTCGACGCTTACTGGATGCCTTTCACGGCCAATCGCCAGTTCAAGAAGGCGCCCCGCCTGTTCACCAAAGCCGACGGCATGCACTTCTGGACCGACGACGGCCGCGAGGTGCTCGACGGTGTGGCGGGTCTGTGGTGTGTCAATGCAGGTCATGCGCGCCCGCGCATCGTCAAGGCGATCGCCGAGCAGGCTGCCGAGCTGGACTTCGCGCCGCCCTTCCAGATGGCTCACCCCAAGGCTTTCGAGCTGGCCAGTCGGGTGGCCGAGCTGGCGCCCGAGGGCATGAACAAGGTGTTCTTCACCAACTCGGGCTCCGAGTCGGTCGAGACGGCGCTGAAGATCGCGCTGGCCTACCACCGTGTGCGCGGTGAAGCTCACCGGACGCGGCTGATCGGCCGTGAGCGCGGCTACCACGGTGTCAATTTCGGCGGCATCTCGGTGGGCGGCATGGTGGCCAATCGCAAGATGTTCGGCACCATGCTCGGCGGCGTCGACCACATCCGCCATACGCACGACCCCTTGCGCAATGCCTTCAGCGTGGGTCAGCCCGCGCACGGCGCCGAACTGGCTGATGACCTGGAACGACTCTGCGCCCTGCATGATCCCTCGACCATCGCGGCCGTCATCGTCGAGCCGGTGGCCGGCTCCACCGGCGTCCTGGTGCCACCGCAGGGCTATCTGCAGCGCCTGCGCGAGCTGTGCGACAAGCACGGCATCCTGCTGATCTTTGATGAGGTGATCACCGGCTTTGGCCGCACCGGCCAAGCCTTTGCGGCGCAGACCTTCGGCGTGACACCTGACCTGATCACCTGCGCCAAGGGCTTGACCAATGGCTGCGTGCCAATGGGCGCGGTGATCGCCAAGCAAGGCATCTATGACACCTTCATGCAGGGGCCGGAGCACCTGATCGAGTTTTTCCACGGCTACACCTACTCGGCGCACCCGCTGGCCTGCGCGGCCGGCCTGGCCACGCTGGACACCTATGCCGAAGAGGGCCTGCTGACCCGCGCGGCCGAGCTGGAAGGCTACTTCGCCGAGGCCGTGCACTCGCTCAAGGGCTTGCCCAATGTCATCGACATCCGCAACATCGGCCTGGTCGGTGGCATTGAGCTCAGCCCGCGGCCGGGTGCGCCCACCCAGCGAGCCTTCGATGTCTTCCTGGATTGCTACCAGGCCGGCGTGCTGGTGCGGACCACGGGCGACACCGTCGCCTTGTCGCCCCCGCTGATCATCAGCCGCGCCCAGATTGACCAACTGGTCGACACCGTGGGCACGGCCATCAAGCGGGTGGCTTGAGCGCACCTGACGCCGCCCTTCCCTGCACCCTCATTCAGGACACTGCCTTTCGCACATGAGCTTCCTCAGCGTTGACCGCGACCTCGCGCGCCACTCCTATTACGCCGCCACCGCATCGCGCGACATGGCGTTTCCGGTGCTCGAAGGTCGTGTCGACTGCGATGTCGCCATCGTTGGTGCCGGCTTGGCTGGCCTGACCGCCGCGCTGGACCTGGCCGCCAAAGGCCGGCGGGTCGTCCTGCTGGAAGCCCGCGAGGTGAGCTGGGGTGCCAGCGGCCGCAATGGCGGGCAGGCCATCCACGGACTGGCTTGCGATCAATCGGTGATCGAAGCCCAACTGGGCCAGGCCGATGCACGCAAGGTCTGGGACATGACGCTGGAGGCGCTGGACCTGTTGCGCGAGCGCATGGCCGCGCACCAGATCGATGCTGACTGGTGTGACGGTTACCTTGGCATGGCGACCAATGCGCGCAAAGGTGCCGAGCTGGCCGAGTGGGCTGATCGAATGGAGTCCGTCTACGGGCAGGCCTACACCCGCATCAGCCCGGCAGACCTGGGGCAGTGGATCGCCAGTCCGCGCTATCACAGCGGCATCCACGATCCGCGCTCTGGCCACCTGCATCCGCTCAAGTATGCGTTGGGCCTGGCCCGCGCGGCGGCCGCGGCGGGCGTGCAGATCTTCGAGCAGTCGGCCGTGGTGTCGATGCAGACCGGGCCGGTGGTGACGCTGCGCACTGCCCGTGGCGAGGTTCATGCGCCGCAAGTGCTGCTGGCCGGCAATGTCTATCTGCAGGGTCTGTCTTCGCACCTCGAGTCGCGGATCATGCCGGTCGGCACCTACATCGTCTGCTCCGAGGCCATGGACCCGGCGCTGGCGGCCTCGCTGGTGCCCAGCGGCTCGGCGGTCTGCGATACCAATTTCGTACTGGACTACTTCCGGCCCACCCGTGATCACCGCAGGCTTTACGGCGGCCGGGTCAGCTACAGCACGGTCACCCCGCCC
The DNA here is from genome assembly GCA_943371685.1 of Bordetella parapertussis. Lineage (GTDB taxonomy): Bacteria > Pseudomonadota > Gammaproteobacteria > Burkholderiales > Burkholderiaceae_C > Ideonella > Ideonella parapertussis_A. The sequence goes on from CALRVU010000102.1 coordinate 7,691, forward strand.
AACCTGGCCGAAACCATGCGCCAGCGCATGGTGGGCACTTTCCCGCAGCTGGCCAAGACCCAGGTCGAGTTTGCCTGGGGCGGCTTTGTCGACATCACCATGAACCGGGCCCCCGACTTCGGCCGCCTGCAAAGCAACGTCTACTACCTGCAAGGCTTCTCAGGCCACGGCTTGGCGCTGACCGGTCTGGCCGGCCGCCTGGTGGCCGAGGCCATGTGTGGCGATGCCGACCGGTTTGATGTTTTTGCGCGGCTCAAGCACCATGGTTTTCCGGGCGGTCGCTGGTTGCGCACGCCGGCCCTGGTGCTGGGCATGGCCTGGTACCGCTTGCGCGATCTTCTGGCATGACCCGCATGAATCACTCGGAGACCCTCAGCATGAGCTCAGCCACGTCCGCCACCGCCGCGCGCAAGCCTGTCGTGTTGGTGCCTGCCTGCAACCGCATGCTGGGCGAGCACCCCTTCCACATCGCTGGCAAGAAGTACCTGGATGCGGTGCGTCTGGCCGGAGGGCAGCCGCTGATCGTGCCCTCGGCCGAGGCCGACGAGATCGACGCGCTGCTGGATCTGGCCGACGGTGTGCTGCT
>CALRVU010000103.1:0-8264 GCA_943371685.1 Bordetella parapertussis
AACGAGCCCAAGGGCTACCCGGCCTTCTTCGCGGCCGAGCATGGTCCCTCGGCCTGCGGCATGGCCTTCCGGGTGCGCGACTCGCACCAGGCCTATGCCCGGGCGCTGGAACTGGGCGCCCAGCCCATCGAGATCCCGACCGGGCCGATGGAGCTGCGCCTGCCGGCCATCAAGGGCATCGGCGGTGCGCCGCTCTACCTGATCGACCGTTTCGAGGAAGGCCGGTCGATCTATGACATCGATTTCGAGTTCCTGCCCGGCGTGGACCGCCACCCGGTGGGCCACGGCCTGCAGCTGATCGACCACCTGACCCACAACGTCTACCGCGGCCGGATGGCCTTCTGGGCGGCGTTCTACGAGCGGCTGTTCAACTTCCGCGAGATCCGCTACTTCGACATCCAGGGTGAGTACACCGGCCTGACCAGCAAGGCCATGACCGCGCCGGACGGCAAGATCCGGATCCCGCTGAACGAGGAATCGAAGAAGGGCTCGGGCCAGATCGAAGAGTTCCTGATGCAGTTCAACGGCGAAGGCATCCAGCACATCGCCCTGCTCTGCGAGGACCTGCCCGCCACCATCGACAAGCTGGTGATGGCCGGTGTGCCGCTGATGACCGCACCGAACGCCGCCTATTACGAGATGCTGGATGAGCGCCTGCCTGGCCACGGCGAGCCGGTGGCCGAACTGCAGACCCGCGGCATCCTGCTCGACGGCAGCACGGCCAACGGCAAGCCGCGTCTGCTGCTGCAGATCTTCTCGGCCACATTGCTCGGCCCGGTGTTCTTCGAGTTCATCCAGCGCAAGGGTGACGACGGCTTCGGCGAGGGCAACTTCAAGGCCTTGTTCGAGTCGATTGAGCGCGACCAGGTGCGCCGCGGCGTTCTGCAGGCAGCGCTGTGATGAACCCGTACGTTCACTACACGCCATGGGCCGAGCGCCGGGCCGCTCCCAAGCCGGCCCATGTCCCCTCGGGGGACCGGCCGATGTTTCATCGGACGAGGGGCTGACATGAGAATCGACAAGATCCACCATGTGGCCTACCGCTGCAAGGACGCCAAGGAAACCGTGCTCTGGTACCAGCGCATGCTGAAGATGGACTTCGTGCTGGCCATTGCCGAAGACCTGGTGCCCTCGACCAAGGCACCCGACCCCTACATGCATGTGTTCCTTGATGCGGGCCAGGGCAATGTGCTGGCCTTTTTTGAGCTGCCGACCCAGCCACCGATGGGCCGTGACCCGAACACGCCGGAGTGGGTGCAGCACATCGCCTTCAAGGTCAAGGACCGTGACGAGCTGCTGGCCTTCAAGGCCCACCTCGAGGCCGAAGGCGTGGACGTGCTGGGCGTGACCGACCACGGCATCTTCCATTCCATCTATTTCTTCGACCCCAACGGCCACCGGCTGGAGCTGGCCTGCCCCGACCCGCAGGAGGCCGAGCAATTGCGTCAGCTCGACGCGGTCAAATGGGACATGCTGGAGGAGTGGTCGCAGACCCGCCGCGCGCCGCGCCATGCGGCTTTCCTGCATGAAAAGGCCTTTGCGGCCGAGAAAGGCGCGGCATGACCGAGCTCGATCTGACCCACAACCCGGCTGCGCGCAGCTGGGTCGCCTCGGCCCAGGCCGACGACACGGACTTCCCGCTGCAGAACCTGCCGTTCGGCCGCTTCCGCGAGGCTGGCAGCAGCGATTGGCGCATCGGCGTGGCGATTGGCGACCAGGTGCTGGACCTGGCCGCTACCGGCCTGCGCGACCATGCCGACATGAACCGCCTGATGGCCGAGCCGCCGGCGGAGCGCCGGGCCCTGCGGCAACGCCTGTTCGAAGGTCTGCATGAAGGCAGCCCCGCGCAGGCTGGCTGGACCACGGCACTGCGGCCGCAGGCCGAGGTCGAGCTGGGCCTGCCTTGCCGGATCGGCGACTACACCGACTTCTACACCAGCATCCACCACGCCACCACGGTGGGTCGGCAGTTCCGCCCCGAGCAGCCCCTGCTGCCCAACTACCAGTGGGTGCCGATCGGCTACCACGGCCGGGCCTCGTCGGTGGTGGTCAGCGGCCATCCGGTGCGCCGCCCGCAGGGCCAGACCCGGCCGGCCGCCGGCAGCAGCCAGCCCCAGTTCGGCCCCTGCCGGCGGCTGGACTACGAGCTGGAGCTGGGCCTGTTCGTCGGCCAGGGCAATGCGCTGGGCGATGCGGTGCCGATCGGCGATGCCGAAGCCCACTTGTTCGGCATGGCCCTGTTCAATGACTGGAGCGCCCGCGACATCCAGGGCTGGGAGTACCAGCCGCTCGGGCCCTTCCTGGCCAAGAACTTTGCGAGCACGGTCTCACCCTGGGTGGTGACGATGGAAGCGCTGGCGCCGTTCCGCAGCGCTTTCCACCGGCCAGCCGACGATCCGCAGCCCCTGGCCTACCTCGACAGCCCGGCCAACCGGCAGTCCGGCGCATTCGACATCGCGCTGGAGGTCTGGTTGCAGACGGCCGCCATGCGCGCCGCCGGCCACCCGGGCGACCGGCTCAGCCAGTCCAACTACGTCGACGCCTACTGGACTGCGGCGCAGCTGCTGACCCACCACACGGTCAATGGCTGCAATCTGCAGAGCGGCGACCTGCTGGGCACCGGCACGCTCTCAGGCCCCGGCCCGGCACAGGCCGGCTCGATGCTGGAGCTGAGTGACGGCGGCAAGACGCCGCTGCAACTCTCGAACGGCGAGCAGCGCAGTTTCCTGGAGGATGGCGACACCGTCACCCTGACAGGCCATTGCGCGCGCCCGGGCGCCCGGCGCATCGGCTTTGGCCGCTGCAGCGGCACGGTGCTGCCCGCCCGCTGAGCCCCACCGTCGCTCGATCAGGCCAGTTGCCGCTCCACCTTGCGGTGGCTGGCCTTTTCGACGTACATGGCTTGATCGGCGTCGTGGATCAGCTGGTCCAGGTCATCGTCATCGCCCAGGAACAGGCGCACGCCCAGGCTGGCGCCGCCGCAGTGCACGGCGCCGCTGGACGCCAGCCAGGGCTCCTTCAAGGCCTGGCCAATCTTGTCGTGCACGGCCTGGGCCGCCTCCGCCGCCAGAGCCAGGTCGGCCGCCAGGTTCTCGCAGATCACCACGAACTCATCACCACCCAGACGCGCCACGGTGTCGCTCTCTCGCACGGCCAGGCGCAGGCGTGCGGCCACCTCGACCAGAAACTGGTCGCCCACGTCGTGGCCATGAGCGTCGTTCAGGGCCTTGAACTGGTCCAGGTCGATGAACACCAGGCCACCCCACAAACCCAGGCGGCGGCTGCTCAGCTGCGCCTGGCGCAGCCGGTCCAGCAGCAGACGGCGGTTGGGCAGCCGGGTCAATGCATCGAGGAACGCCAGGCTGCGCACCTCTTCCTCCATGGCTTTCTGGCGGCTGATGTCGCGCGCGATCATCGAGGCGCCGACGATCTCGCCACTGCGGCTGACCACCGGCGACAGGGTGACGGACACCGGCACCGACCGGCCGCTGCTGTGCAGGCGCTGCGTGTCAAAGTGCTCGACCGTTTCGCCCATGCGCAGGCGGGCCAGCACCTCGGCCTCCGCCTCGCGCACGCCAGGCGGGTAGATGCGCTGGATCGAGCGGCCGATCATGGCCGCCGCCGAATGGCCGAACATGCGCTCGGCACCCGCGTTCCAGCTGGTCACCACGCCATCAAGGGTCTTGGAGACGATCGCATCGTGCGAGAACTCGACGATGGCCTCGTAACGCTGTTGTGCGGCATCGATCTGACGACGTGACACCCGAAACAGCTGCCAAGCCGAGAAGGCCGCCACCAGCAGCGTCGTCAAGGCCAGAGCCACGATGCCCGCATCGGTGCGGTTCCAACCTTTGGGAAAGTCGGTCTCGGGCAAGCCCACCAGCAGGTACAGGCCGTGACCCCGCACCTTGCGGTAGGCATTGATGCGGGCGATGCCGTCCAGGGTGGTCACGGCCACATACTCGCCGCTCTCGGGCTGGGTGGCCACTTGGCTGCGCAGCTGGGCCGAGACCTCGGTGCCGCCGATGCCGGCCTGCCCACTCTCGGGCCAGGGCTGGCGGAACACCAGGGCCAACTGGTCCGTGCGCAGGGTGGCTGCACCGCGCGTGCCCAGGTCCACCTCGCGAAAGATCGGCCCGAACACCTCGATCGGCAGATCGGCCGTGACCATGCCCAGAAACTGACCCGCCGGGCTGTGGACAGCGCGGCTGAGCACCAGCACCCAGGGATCGCCGGCGGCCCGGCGCAGCGGACCGAGCATGATCAGACGCTCGTCCTTGGCCAGCCGGGCGCGCATGAACTCAGGGGTCTGAGCCATGTTCAGCACCAGCCTGAGATTGAGCCCCTGGCCGTAGTGCAGATCGCCCTGGGCGTCCACGACGTTGAGGTTCAGCACCTCAGGGGCTGCCGCACGATAGGCCTGCAGCTGACGGTCCTCAGCGCTGGAGGCACTGAGGCCGCCCTCCAGATGGTCGCGTGCGTGGTGGCTGGCCACCCTGAGCAGCACGTCGACCTTGGACAACACGTCGGCCACGCGGCCTTCAAGCAGCCGCGCGATGTTCTGGGTGGCCGCCTGGGCGCGCTCACGCTGACGCAAGCGCTCTTGCCAGATCGCCACGCTCGCGAGCGCGACCAGCAGCAGACCCACCAGCGCGAAGCCCAGCGCATAGGGCCACCAGCCCTGGGGCGAGCCCCAGCGCAACCCCGGCACACCGCGCATCCCGAACTTCACCATGCCAAGCCTCCCGACCCGGTTACAGCGGAGAAAGCAGCTTGGAGTGTTGCACAAGCCCGCGACGCGAGCCGACCGGGTTGCTCCCCGGTCGCCGAGCGGGGGTCAGACCTGGGTCAGCCGCGGTTGCGTCCGGCTTCCACCAGGGCAAAAAGTCGGGCGCAGCGCATCCAGGCAAAGGCCAGCACCACCACCTGGGCCGACAGCAAGGCGCCCAGCCAGGTGACGAAGGCCGGCAAGTTGAAGGCCTGCTGGATCAGGCCCGGCCACTGCAGGCGCAGCCAGCTGAACAGCAGCACCAGCACCACACCGGCCAGCGAAACCAGCAGCCAAGCCGCCACGCCGCGCCAGGCGCGCGGCGCCAAGGCACCCAGGCCACGCCACCAGGCCTTGAAGGCCGAACGTTGGCGGAGCTGGAGGACGAACTGGGCCCGCCCGGCATCCACGCTGATCTGGGCCAGCAGGTAGAGCACCAAGGAGGCGATCAGCGCCAACTGGCCGGCCTGTTCCGCAGAGGCCTCCAGCACGGCCTTGGCGCCGCGCGCGTCGGCCCAGTGCATCAGGCCTGCGCCCACACCCAGGGCCGCACCCAGGGGGAGCAAGCCCCAGATCAGCATGCGGGCCAGACGGCCGTACTCCGCCAGGCCGCCGCGCAACAGCGCGCCCAAGGTGGGGGGCTCGGATTGGCGGGCAGCGGTCAGCGCCATGCCCGTCAGCCAGGGCGACAGCAACAGCGTGAGCACCAGCCCGGCCAGACCCAGGGTGCCTGCGGCAAAGCCCTGGTCACCCAGGCCGATGATGGCCTCGAAGAACACCACCATGTCCAGGCCACCGGCCAGGCGCGGCCCCATCAGCGAGCGGTCGAGCTGGGCAGACAGAGCGCGCCACAGTGGCAGGCCCACCAGCAGGGCCGGCAGGCTCAACGCCAGCCACCAGAGCAGCAGCAGCCGCCATTGCCCCGCTCGCGCGGCGGCACGCCGGGTCAGACTGAGGAAGCTGCCCGCAGCCGAGGTCTGCGTCGCAGCGGCCGTGTGGCCGGAAATCGGAAGAACGTTGCTCATAGCGTGCTCACCAGCGCAAACAGGGTCTGGAACAGGCTGGCGCCTTCAAGGCTCCAGCGGCGCGCGGCCGCACGATCGGCCTTCAGGCTGCGGCTGTTGTCCAGCCAGCGGGTGTCCATGGCATGGGCATAGGTCGGGTCCAGTTCGGCGGAAACCACCTTGCTGGCCTTGACCCAGCTGAACTGCTGCCAGCGATCCTGGTTGTCCCAGACCGCCAGCTCCACCGAACCATCCTCAAAGGTGACGCGCACCGTCTGCGGCACTGCCGCGCCGTAGCGCCGCAACACCACCGTGCTGCGCCAGGGATAGGGGCCCGTGCCCGGTGCCGCATCAGGATGGGCCTGATCCCAGTCCTTGCGGGTCTTTTCGACCAAGGCATCGAACGCCTCGGTGTCACGCTCGGTGCGCTCGCCTTCCGCCAGGATCTGACCCTTGAGCGGCAAGACCTCCTCGCTGACCAGCTTGTCGACCCGGTCGTCAATCTTCTGCGCGGCGTAGATGTGCCGCTCGAACAGGCCGGCCACCGCAGCGGGCTCACCCGAGACCTCGGCCAGCACCGCTTGCAGGTCGGCCACGGTCGGGTGGCGGAACTTCCAGCGCTCGTAGTAGGCCATGAAGGCCTTCTCCAGCACTTCCTTGCCCAGCACGCTCTCCAGATCGCGCAGGGCGGTGGCGGTGCGGCCATAGACGCTGCCGTAGCTTGCGCTGGAGTGACGGTTCCAGGAGTTCTGACCCAGGGGATCCGCCGGCTCGCCCACCACCGAGAACGAACGCTCGAAGTCGAAGGCCGGCACATCGCTGCCCAAGCCCAGGCGCTTGCTGTTGAGCGTCCGGGCCGGGATCGCCTGCCCCCGCTCGCGGATCATGCGCAGATTCCAGAACTCGTTCAGGCCCTCGTCGAGCATCGGTTCCTCGAACTCGTTGGAGGCCAGGATGCCGTAGAAGTAGCCATGGCCGAACTCGTGGATGGTCACGAAGTCCAGCTGGTAGGCATTCATCGTCCCTTCCTCGTCGTCGGCATAGCTGCTGGCGGTGAAGAAGGTCGGGTACTCCATGCCGCCGGCTTCTTCGGCATTGAAGGGCGGAATCACGGCCGTCACCGTCTTGTAGGGATAGGGGCCGAGCGTCTTGGAGAAATAAGTCAGGGAGTCGAGCGTGGCCTTGAGCACGCGCGGCGCGTTGTGCGCATATTCCGGCGGGAACAGCACGCGCACCGAAACCTCGGGACTGCCCGGGCCGGTCCACTTGGCTTCCAGCGGCGGGGCCGTGCGCGAGTCAGCCGTGAAGGCAAAGTCATGCACATCGCCCTGGACATAGCGGTGCGTCACCCAGCCGTCGCGCTCCACCGGCGCGCCGGTCAACTCGCCGGTGGAGCCGACGGTGACGCCCTTGGGCACGCTGATCTGCACATCAAAATGGCCGAAATCGGCATAGAACTCGCTGTGCAGGTGGAACTCGTGGGCATTCCAGCGCGGCTCGGTCGCGCCACGCTCGCCCGGCAACTCCAGCACGGCCATCTTGGGGAACCACTGGCCCACGAGGTGGAAGGACCCGAAGTAGCCCGTGCGGGCGATCACCCGCGGCAGCTGGTTGAAGAAATCGATGTCCAGCGTGGTGCTGGCACCGGCCGCCACGCCTTGCGGCAGGTCCAGGCGCACCACCGTGTGGTCGGTCTCCGGGCCGCCATCGGGCTGGATGAAGTGCCAGGGCACGGCCTTGCCGCCCTGCTCCACCCGCTTGAGCTGGGTGTAGCCCCAGTTGCCGTCTTCCACATCCACCTCGCTGCGGAAGCCGAAGCCGCGACGCTGTTCAGTCATGAAGGTGCTGCCTTCACTCTCGAATGCATTCAGGTAGAGATGCAGGTAGACGGCCTTCACCTCCCGGTCACTGCGATTGCGCCAGGTCAGCTGCTGCTGACCTTCCATGGTGTGCTTCTCGGTATCGAGCTTGACCGCAATCTTGTAGTCCACCACCCGGTCCGACAGCGTGGCTTCCTTGCCCGTTCGGGGGCCGCCCCAGGCGCCAGGCGCGCTGGGCGTGCGGACGGCCTGGGCATGGAAGCCGGCCAGCGGAATGCCGTCGGGTGAGGGCGGCAGCGAGGCCGGCTTGGCAGAAGGGAGCGGTGCAGCCTGAGCGCGGATGGCGCCTGCAGCGTCGTCACCGTGGGAGCGCTGCCATACAGCGACCCCCAGAGCCAGCACCAGCGTGGATACCGCGGCCAGCCCGACCAGAAGTTTCGTCTTGCGCAACATCTGCAGTCTTGGGTTGATGAGAGTGCCCGCATGATAGTGGCGAGACCGGACCCCCACTTCTCTGACAGAAATCCGTGACGTCGCTGCGACTGGCGTGATTTGCTGGGCAAAGGCGGCGTTTCTCGTTTGACCCTCGGCAAGCAGCGATCAGTGAAAACCCTTATGCTATCCCCCTAGAACGAAAAACCAGGGCTGCACGGGAGCATGACTCCCGCCAAG
>CALRVU010000104.1:0-8156 GCA_943371685.1 Bordetella parapertussis
GGCTTCGTCCTGTTCGCGCAGCGCATTCAGGGTTTGAAACAAGCGCAGGCGGGCATTCATGCCGAAGTGCTGCTGCGCATGAAAAACGATGACGGCACGCTGGCCCAGCCGGGCGCATTCCTGCCAGCGGCAGAGCGCTTTCATCTCGCCTCACGGGTGGATCGCTGGGTGCTGCGAAACGCGGTGGAGTGGTTGAAGGCCCAGCCCGAGATCGGTGTCATCGGAACATTGAACGTGAATTTGTCAGGCCAGTCCGTGGGCGACCGCGCGTTTCACGCCATGGCCAAAGAGATGCTGACACAAGCCGGTGGCGAAGTGTGCAGCCGACTTTGTCTGGAGATCACTGAGACGGCCACCGTCACCAACCTGGCCGACGCCGCGCTCTTCATCGAGGCCGTGCGTGCCATCGGCGTCAAGGTCGCGCTGGACGACTTCGGCGCGGGCGCTTCTTCCTTTGGCTACTTGAAGACGCTGCCGGTGGACTACTTGAAGATCGATGGACAGTTCATACGCGACCTGACCGACGACCCCTTGGACGAAGCCGCCGTTCGTTGCTTCACCGACGTGGCCAACGTGGTTGGTGTGAAGACAGTGGCCGAGTTCGTTGAAACAGACGCCACCCTGGACCGCTTGCGCATGATCGGCGTGGATTACGCCCAAGGATTCCTGATTCATCGGCCCGAGCCCATCAACTGCTTGTTGGAGGACATGCAGGCTGAAGCGGCTTGAGTGGAGGGCACGTCCGGGCGCTTGCTCGACGAGCTTCTGCCTCGATGTCGGCGCACTGGTGTTTCGCCTCTGAAGCATCCCGCGTGCGCGGTCGCTTTGGAGGCAAGCTTTCAGACGTTCCGCGCCGATCCACTCAGTCGGGTGGGAACTTTGGTGCTCTGCGGTGGTGAGCGACGGACAGCACATAAACCACGTTGCCAACGACCTCGTAGTAGACGGTGTAGGGATACGTGGTGACCTGGAATCGACGGACACCGGTCTCGGTGACTTGCCGCCAACTCAAGGGTTTATGGGCGAGCAACTCGATGGCCTCAATCACCGCAGCACGAAAGCTCGCGCCTGCCGCCGAACGCTTGTCGGCGTACCAGAGAATCGCTTCTTCCAGCTCTCGCGCTGCGCTTGGCGAAAACCTGACGCTGTACAGACTCACAAGGCCAGAATCTTTGCCTTGACCTCTTCCCATGGAACTGCCGCAGTGGCGCCGCTTTGCAGGTCTTGACTGCGGCGCTGCGACTCAGCGATCCATGCCTGCTCCGTCGCGGTCTCGTCGGTTGCAGGGTCGTCCTCGAGGCTGTCAAGCAGCGCCCACGCCAACAAGGATCTGTCCGCATCGGGCAGATTTTTCGCCTCGGCAAGCAGCTGGCTGACGCGGGTATTCATGCGCAAAAGTCTAGCAGGCCGAGGTGAGTCTGCCAACGGCGCCCGTGGCTGGCCCTCAGACAGCATGGCGTCGGTGGGCATGGGCGCCCACTCAAACCATGGCCGCGCCGGCGGGGCCGCTGGGTGCCTGGATCAGGCGAGCTTGTTCGCGCGGGGGTGCTGCGCAGCCGTCAGTGGGGGCTGGGCAAGATCGGCCAAGGCCGTGCGGATGCCCGCGTGCCGGAAGACGTAGCCATGGCCCAGGGCGCGGGTGGGCTCGACCCGCTGGCCGCTCAGCAGCAGCTCCGACATCTCACCCAGCAGCAGCCGAAGCGACCAGGCGGGCATCGCCAACCGGGCGCGGCGTCCAAACGAGTCGGCCAGTGCTTGTGCGAACTCGGCCTGCGTCAAGGCCTGCGGTGCCACCGCGTTGACCGGGCCGCTCAATTGCCCATGCGTCAGGGCGAGCCGGATCAGGCCCAGGGCATCGTCGAGATGAATCCACGGCGCAGGCTGGCGGCCCGTGCCCAGGATGGCGCCCAGGCCCCAGCGGGCAGCCAGCGCCTGCAGCGGGTAGGCCCCGCCGCCGTGCCCCAGCACAATGCCCAGCCGCAGATTGACCACGCGCAGGCCCAAGGCCCGGGCCCGGCCGGATTCCGCCTCGATGGCGGCGCACAGGTCTGACTGGAATTGGCCGGGTCGGGCCGAGCTGTCCTCGGTCAACACATGCTCAAAGCCTGGCGTGCCATAGAAGCCCACGGCGGACGCGGTCACCATCACCTTGGGGCGTTCCGCCAGGCGGTGGATCAGGTTCAGCACCTGCCGGGTGGTCTGCACGCGGCTGTCCACCAGTTGCTGGCGCCGACGGCGGGTCCAGGGCATGCCGAGCACCGTGGCGCCTGCCAGATTGACGATGGCCTCGACCCGCGTTTCGTGGGGAACGTCGCTCAGCCGCTCGACCACCCACACATTGGGGCCGAAGGTGGTGCGGGCCTGCATGGCGTCGCGGCTCAGCACGATCACGCGGCGCCCGGTTCGGATCAACTGGCGCACCAGCGCCTGCCCGATGAAGCCGGTGCCCCCGGTGACCAGGACCGCCGGGCCCGTGGGCATGGCAATGGGGCTGCGGTTGCCTTGTTCGACGGCGCGCAGGTGGCGCACCGCCAGCGCATTGCGCAGGCTCCAGGCCAGGACCCCAGCGCCTGCGAGGGTGAAGAACCATGACCAGGCGCCATGATCCACCCGCGTCAGGCCAGTGGGCAGCAGGGCCTGATCCCGGAACAGTGGCACCAGCAAGCCCACCAGCAGGCCGTAGCTGACGGCCAGCAAGGTGTGCAGCACCCGCTCGAAGCCGGGCAGCCGACGGCTGCGGTCTTCCTCCAGAAAATCAGCCGCCGTGATGCCGATCTCGATCATCAGCAAGAGGCTGGGCAGGGCCACCCATGCGCCGTCCCAGCGGACCCAGGCAAAGGTGAGGAACAGGAATCCGTAGAGCGCCTCGCGCATGGCATGCAAGCGCAGCTCGTGCCGGGCCGAGACCCGCTGTGGCAGGCGGGCGCTCAGCTCGTGATGCCACAGGTTGTCGAATGCGCCCATCAGCGCCTGAATGGTGAGGACGACGAAAACAGCGGTCATGAGGGGATTTCCTCGGGGTCAGTGAACAGGCCGGTTTGAAAGAAGGTGCGGCCCAGCAGCGGGTGGCGCATTTCCAGCGTGAACCGGAAGCGGCCAGGGCCTTCGTCGCGGTGCTCGACGCGGCATGGCCCGGGGGTCAGCCAGGCGGGAATGGGTAGGCGCAGCGGGCCCAGCGCCAGGAAGTAGCGGCGGCTGTAGAACACCAGCGCGCCGCATTCCTCGGTGACCTGAAGCGTCATGCCCAGGCCGCCCGAGGTGCGCTCTTCCAGCCTGCCGTCGGCACCCATTTGCTTGACCGATCGAACGCATTGCGTCCGCGCTTGCGTGGCGAGGGTGAGCTGGCGCTCCCAGACCACGCCCCCTTCGGGTGTGCAGGACACGCGGACTTCGGCGGGCGCGTCAGCCTCGACCGCGCTGACCAACGGGCTGTTGAGCAGCCTGACCGCGGCGGCAAAGCAGCGTCCTGCCCGCGAGCGTTCCAGGCTGAGCTGGCCTCGGTAGCTCACGTCGGCATGGCCGGCCGCGAAGCGGCGACGGATGGCGGGCGTCAGCCGGTTCCAGGCCGCCGGGCCCATCAAACGGGACAGTTCCAGCGCGGCGGAGGTGCCTTGGGCGGCGGCGGGGCAGGAGGGCGTCAGTGCGGTCATGACTCAGACAACGCAGCATCCGGGCCAGTATCCAAGTTGTTGTTTTAAAACGGATTTTTGGTGGATCTGTCAACGCGGTATACAGGTCTCGGGGCCCGGGTTGTCATCAGCGTTTACAGTGCGCCTCATGGCATTGCACATCGCCCTGGCCCTGACCCTGATCGAGACCCTGGCCCTGTCCCTGGTGTTGGCGGCGTGGGCGAAATCCGTGCCCGGGGCTCGGCTGTTGATCGTCTTCTTGCTGGGGGTGGCCACCTGGGTGGTGGGCAATGAACTGCCCAACTGGTGGGGCATCGAGATGGCGGGGCCGGCCCTGGCTCTTCTGGCCACCGTGCCCCTGACGTCCGCAGCCTTCTTCCACTTCTGCACGATCTTCGTCGAGCGTCCTGCCCGATCGGCCGTCGCCTGGGTTTATGCCTTGGCGGCCGTGGCGACGCTGTTGTCGCTGATCGTCCGGCCCGGCGACTTTGTGCACTTCGAAGCCTTCACGGGCGTCGAGTGGGTCGTGGTGCCCAACCGGGTCGGCTGGATCACCAGCCTGGTCTGGGCAACGTCTGCCGCAGCGGGCATGTGGGTGCTGGGCTGCGCGTTCTGGCAGAGCCGCCAGGCCATGCAGCGCCGGCAGATCGCTGCCGTGGGCCTGGCATGTGGCTGGGGTCTGGCCTGCACCTCGGGCTACGGTTTTGCGGCGCTGGGCATCCCCCAGTACCCCTGGCAGGTGCTGGCTTTTCCGGCCTATCCCTTGATCCTGGTCTATGGGATCCTGCGCTACAAGGTGCTGGTCGCCAATGTCTGGGCGCGGCGTGCGCTGGCCTGGGCGATCCTCTTGCTGCTGGGCTTGCTGGTCGTGCCCTTGACGGTTTTGCTGCCGGTGGAGTCCCGGTGGTTGACGGCCGGCCTGGTCGCGGCGGTCTGCTTGTCATTGGCCGGCCCGGCACGCCGGCTGGCCGAGCGCCTGGTCTATCCGGGTGGCACCCCCACGGCGCAAGACCTGGAGGCCTGGCGGCTGGCGCTGGCGTCCGCGCCCTCCATGGGGCAGCTGGCGCAGTCCGCCTCCGCGCTCCTGTCTCAGCGCATGGGTTTGCCGGTTCGGGTCGTGATCGATGCCGCCGACGAGTCGGGCGAAGACGGCCCCGTGCTGGTCTGCCTGCGGCAGGGGCTGAAGTGGCAGACCCGGCTTGAGGGCTTTGAGCAGGCGCCGCCCGGCCCCCAGCACCTGGCCGCGCTGTTCGGCGCCGTGCTGGCAGAAACTGCCGCGCAGGTGGATCTGGCGGCCGCCGCGGCATCGCGCGAGCGCGACCGGCAGTTGCAGGCCCGCTTGGCCGAACTGGGCGCCTTGGCCGCCAGCGTGGCGCATGACATGCGCAATCCGCTCAATGTGATTGCCATGGCCGTGGCCTTTGCGCCGGAGGACACGCGGCAGGAAGTGCGCACTCAGATCGCGCGCATGTCCCGCCTGGCGGACGACCTGCTGGACTATGCCAAGCCCTGGCAAGTCCGCGTGGAAGACTTCGACCTGAACCAGCACATCGTTGGCGTCACCCGCCACTTTGCGGACGTGGAGCTCGGGCCGGGCCTGAGCCAGCCCCTGCGCCTGCGTGCCGATCCGGCGAGGCTGGATCAGGCCTTGGGCAATCTGCTGGCCAATGCCCGGGTGGCGGCTGGCGAGCGCCGCGTGCAGGTGGATGCCGAACGGGTGGCCGATCGCATCCATGTCCATGTCTGCGACGACGGGCCCGGTGTGCCGGCGGACCTGCGCGATCGCCTGTTCGAGCCGTTCGCCTCGCGCAGCCCGGGCGGTACGGGCCTGGGTCTGGCCATCGTCGCGCGGATCATGGCGGCCCATGGCGGCCAGGTGGCCTTGACGGAGCGAGCGCCCTGGTCGTCCTGTTTCACCCTCACCTTTCCGGAGACTCGATGAGCGATGCCAGAACGCGGGGCCATGTCTTGCTGGTGGACGACGAGCCGGCCTACCAGCGCCTGGGCAGTGCCTTCTTGCGGGAGTTGGGCCACCGCGTGAGCGTGGCTGGCGATGCGGGAGAAGCCCTGGCGGCCTTTGCGGCCGATCCAGCGCACGTCGTCTTGCTGGACCTGGCCATGCCGCCCAGCATGAGCCCGGAGGCCGGGCTCGAGCTGATTGCCCGGTTCCCGGGGGCGGTGGTGGTGGTTCTGAGCGGCCACGGCGATCGCGATCTGGCCCTGCGCGCAGCGGAGCTGGGGGCCTGGGACATCCTGACCAAGCCCATCGACCCGGACATGCTGCGTGTCGTGGTGACACGGGCGATGCACAAGGCGCGGCTGGATGCGGAGCTGCGCGAGCTGCGGGCCCGTGCCGCCCCCGACGACCTCGGCATCGTCGGCCAGTCGGCCCCCATGCAGCAGTTGCGCGCCATGGTTCGTCGGGTCGCGGCCACCTCGGTCAGCGTGATGGTGCTCGGGCCCACCGGCACCGGCAAGGAGCTGGTGGCACGCGGGCTCCACCAGTGCAGCCCGCGCAGCGTGGGGCCGTTCGCGGTCATTCATTGCGGGGCCTTGTCGGCCGAGTTGCTGGAGAGCGAGCTGTTCGGGCACCTCAAGGGCAGCTTCACCGGGGCTTACCGTGATCAACCCGGCCTGGTGGAGTCGGCGCATGGCGGAACGCTGTTCCTGGACGAAGTGGGCGAGATGCCCCTGCCCATGCAGGTCAAGCTGCTGCGTTTTCTGCAAGAGGGCACGTTTGTGCCGGTGGGAGCGCGCGAGCCGCGCCGGGCCGATGTGCGGGTGGTGTCCGCCACCCACCGCGATCTGGAGGCGATGATCGCCCAGGGCAGCTTCCGCGAGGACCTGTTCTACCGCCTCAAGGGCGTGGTGCTGCGCACCCCGGCGCTGTCCGAGCGTCGGGCGGACATCCTTCTGCTGGCCGCGCACTTCCTGCGCGATTGCGCGCCGCAGGTCAGCCTGGGCATGGCGGCCCAGCAGTGGCTCCTGGCGCAGGATTGGCCCGGCAATGTGCGGCAACTGCGCGCCGTGGTCGAGTCGGCCGGCGCCTTGGTGCCAGCTGGGCAACAGACCGTCGATGTCGATCTGTTGCGCTTTGCCAGTGGCGAGCCGGTCGAGCTGCTGGATCCGGACCACGCGCCTACGGCAGCCTCGTCGGCGGACACCGGCGCCCTGGACCTGGCCCTGCTCGAGGTCGAGTCCCGCATGCTCCGGGAAGCCATGCAGGCCAGCGGCGGCAATCAGTCCGAGGCGGCCCGGCGGCTCGGCATCTCGCGGGTCGGCCTCATCAAGAAGCTGACCCGGCTGGGCCTGCGCTGATCCTGACGGTCAGATCAGCCCATTCGGGCGCTGTCATGGTGCACTTGACCATCATTCGCCGTCAGCTCTAAGATGGTCACGAACATGGTCATCAGGAACGTGCATGTCAGACATCTCGATCGCCGAAGCCAAGGCCCGCTTTGCTGAACTGGTGCACGAGGCAGAAACCGGCACCCCGGTGCGCATCACCCGCCGTGGCAAACCCGTGGCCGTGCTGATGGCCGAAGCGGACTACGCTCGGCTTCAAATCCCCGAGATGGGCTGGGCGGCCTTTAGCCAAGCTTGGCGTGACCAGATGACCGCCGAGGCCCTGCCGCTGCTGAGCGAGGCCGAGTTGGAGGGGCTGCGGGACGGCAGCGAACGCTCTGCGCTTGAGCTCTGACGCAGGGCCAGCGTCATGGCGCTGAAGTTCCTGCTGGACACCAACGTCGTGTCGGAGTGGGTCAAGCAGCAGCCCGATGCCGGCGTGCTGTCTGAGATGCACAGGCATGAGGGCGCCTGTGCAGTGGCGGCGCCCACCCTGGAGGAGCTGGCCTTTGGCCTGTCGCGGCTGCCGCCCGGCCGTCGCCGCGACCAACTGGAGCAGTGGCTGACGGCACTGGCACAGCGGCTGCCCGTGCTGCCCTATGACGCCAAAGCCGCCTGGTGGTGGGGCGTGGAGCGCGCTCGGCTGGCGCGCATCGCACGGCCGGTGCCTCGGCCGGATGGCAGCATTGCGGCCGTGGCGGCCACGCATGGCCTGACTCTGGTGACCCGAAACCTGAAGGACTTTCAGCCCATGTCAGGCTTCGAGATGGTCAGTTGGCATTCAAGCCAAGGCTAGGTCAGGACTCATCGAGTGGTGAGCTGGAACCCTTTTGCGCCAGCTCAATGCCAGCCGAACAACCGTCGCACACCCGACCAGAAGCCTGCACCGAACCAGACCGAGAGCATGGCGCACAGCAGGGCCGAAATCACCGCGCCCAGGAGCACCCAGTCAGCGCCGGCTGGATCGTGCCAATGCTTGGCGATCAGGTAGCCGCCGACCAAAAATCCCAGGACCGCGGCGCAAAGGTGGGGAATCCACCAGAACTCTTCATGGTCTTCCTCTTCGTCTGGGGTGGGCATGGCGGCTCCTCGTCAGGGGGCTGGGGATCAGGGCATGGCCGCGCCCACGGCCTGGCGCACCGGGATGCCGGTCGGGTCGAAGTCGTCCAGGCAATGCACGTT
>CALRVU010000105.1:0-8149 GCA_943371685.1 Bordetella parapertussis
AAGACCTGCCATTCAGCCGGGCCGAGCACCTTCTCGGCAAAGCGGTCGCCGCGACGCGCGAGGGTCGCGGCAATCCGGCGGATGTCGCACACATCGGTGCCGATGCCCACGACCATGCTCAGGCCTGCGGCTGGGCCATGCGCAGACAGCGCAAGTAGGCCCGCGTGGTTTCGGCGTAGCCAGCCTCCAGCGCATCGGCGATCAGGGCATGGCCGATCGAGACCTCGCTGACGCCCGGCACGGTGCGGAGGAAATCGACCAGATTGTCCTGGTTCAGATCATGGCCGGCGTTGATGCCCAGACCCAGCGCCAGCGCGGCCTGGGCCGTGGCGGCAAAGCGCGCGCCGACCTCGGCCTGCTCGGGCGTGCCGTGCGCGCGAGCCCAGGTCTCGGTGTAGAGCTCGATGCGATCAGCGCCCAGCGCCCTCACCTCGGCCATGACCGCCGGATTGGGGTCCATGAACAGGCTGACCCGCACACCCAGGCCATGGCATTCGGCGATCAATGGTTGCAGCACGGCCGCGTCCGCAGGCAGGTTCCAGCCATGGTCGGAAGTGAACTGGCCTTCGCTGTCGGGCACGAAGGTGACCTGGTGCGGCCGGACGGCGCGCACGAAGTCCATCAGGTTGTGCAGCGGGTTGCCTTCGATGTTGAACTCGACCTGCGGCCAGTCCTTGAGGAAGGTGGCCAGGTCGGCGACGTCGGCATCCCGGATGTGGCGTTGATCGGGCCGCGGGTGCACGGTGATGCCATGGGCGCCGGCCCGCAGCACCTGCTCGGCAGCACGCAGCACGCTGGGGATGCCCAGATGGCGGGTGTTGCGCAGCAGGGCCACCTTGTTGAGGTTGACCGACAGCGCGGTGCCTGCGTGGATCTGGCCGGCCACGGCCTCGGGGGCGATCAGTGGGTTCATGGACTGAGAGTGGGGAGCGGCCATTCGGCCAGGGACTGGGCATCGCGCAACACGTCGCGGGTGCGCAGGCGGGGCGAGCCCAGATGATAGTGAAGCAGCGTGCGCAACGATGCCTTGAGGGCCGGCAAAGACTGGGCGCAGAGCGTTTGCAGTTCCACCAGCGCGCCGTGATCGAGCGCTTGCTGCAGGGCCGACCAATGCGCGCCTGACAGGCTGGCTTCATCTTGATCGCTCCCCAGCAGGCCCACTTCGGGCCGGAGCTGGTAGTGGCTGGCATCACGCAGCGCCGCAGAGGACGACGTGATCTGGTCCAGCGGGGGCAAGAGGCCGATTTCGCGCAGCAGCACGATCTCGAAGGCGCGCAGGGCCGCCTGGGTCAGGACATCAACGCCGCTGGCCAGGGCCGGCAGAGACGCCGCATAGGCATCGAACAGCAAGGGATGAGGATCATGCCGGGCCAGCAGCTTCATCAGCAGCTCGTTGAGGTAGAAGCCCGAGAACAGCGCTGCGCCCGACAGCATGGGCAGACCGCCCGCCCATTCGGCGCTGCGCAAGGTCAGCACGTCGGATGCCTCGTCCTTGGCCGGCCGGCTGGCGAGCGCATTGATGCGCTGGAAGGGCAGCAGCACCGAGCGCATCTGCGAATAAGGCCGCTTGGCGCCCTTGGCCGCCACCGTGACTCGACCCTGTTCACGGGTGAACAGGTCGATGATCAGGCTGGTTTCACTCCAGTCGTAGCGGTGCAATACAAAGGCGGCCGAAGGCAGCGCGCCGCGCCGGGCCGTCATGCCGGGGCGGTCATTCGTAGCCGTAGCTGCGCAGGTGCTCTTCGGTGGCGGCCCAGCCGGAGCGCACCTTGACGAAGATCTCGAGGAACACCTTGGCGTCCATCAGGCGCTCGAGCTCCTGCCGCGCCTCGCTGCCGATGCGCTTGAGGCGGTCGCCGCCCTCGCCGATGATCATGCCCTTGTGTGCATCACGCTCGACCACGATGGTGGCGGCGATGCGGCGCAAGTTGCCCTCTTCTTCCCACTTCTCGATCATCACGGTCGAGGTGTAGGGCAGTTCGTCACCAGTCAGGCGGAACAGCTTCTCGCGGATGATCTCGCTCGCCAGGAACTTGTCGCTGCGGTCGGTCAGTGCATCTTCCTCGTAGAACCAGCTCTGCTCGGGCAGGTAGGGCTTGAGGATGGCGAACAGGCGATCGACATCGGCCTGCTTTTGCGCCGACATGGGCACGAACTCGGCAAAGGCGTGGCGCTGCTGCATCTTGCTGAGCCAGGGCAGCAGATCGGCGCGACGATGGATCTCGTCGAGCTTGTTGGCGATCAGGACCACCGGCTTGCCCTCAGGCACCAGGGCCAGCACCTTGGCGTCATCGTTGCTGAAGCGGCCGGCCTCGACCAGGAACAGCACCAGATCGACGTCGCTCAGCGTGGACTGCACCGTGCGGTTGAGCGTGCGGTTGAGCGGATTGGCGTGCTTCATCTGGAAGCCCGGCGTGTCGACGAACACGAACTGGGCTTCATCAACCGTGCGCACGCCGGTGATGCGGTGGCGGGTGGTCTGCGCCTTCTTGGAGGTGATGCTGATCTTCTGCCCCACCAGCGCGTTCATCAGGGTGGACTTGCCGACATTGGGCCGGCCGACGATGGCGATCAGACCACAACGACGCAGCAGGCCGGAGGCCTCATGCCGCGTTGGCGCCAGACCGGCCAGCATGGCCTCAGCAGCCGCCAGCGTGTCCGCCGGATCATCCGACTCAGGCGCAACAAGGCCCTCGGTCTCGGCCTGATCGTCGTGCGCGTCGGGATCGATGGGGGAAGTGTGCTCAGTGGCCATGGGTCGATTGTCCGACGAAAGAGAAAAGAAAGGGAATGCACTGCAGCGCGGGGACTGGACTGCCATTCGACAGCCGAAGCGGTCAACGCGGCCACCCAACCGCGCCTGCGGGGGCCGGCAGCGTCAGCGGCCGCCTTCGTCCGGCTGAAGCCGACTCAGGACCTTGAGTGCTGCATTCTGCTCTGCAACGCGCCGGGAACGGCCCTCGCCCACTTCAGCGATGGACAGGCTGGGCACGGCGCATTCGACCTCGAAGGTTTGCGCATGAGCCTGGCCGCGGGTGGCCACGATCCGGTAAGCAGGTACCGGCTGCCGGCGACCCTGCAGCCATTCCTGGAGCTCGGTCTTCGGATCCTTGCGCCAGCTCTCGGCGGTGGTCGAAGCGATGACCTCACCAAAGAATTGCTCGACCAGCGCTTGCGCAGCCGCATTGCCGCCGTCCAGATAGACCGCGCCGATCAGGGCTTCAACCGCATCGGCGAGGATCGAGACCCGCTGGGCACCACCGCCTCGGGCCTCGCCCTCGGACAGGCGCAACGCCTCAGGCAACTGCAACTGCAGCGCCACCTTGTGCAGGCTTTCCTCTCGCACCAGGTGCGCTCGAACACGGGTCAGATCACCTTCGTCGGAGTCACCGAAACGGTCGAAGAGCAACCGAGACACGGCCAGGCTCAGCATGGCGTCGCCCAGAAACTCCAGGCGCTCGTAGTGGTCTGCGCCAAAGCTGCGATGCGTCAGCGCACGCTGCAGCAACTCGGGCCGCTGGAAGCGGTAGCCGAGCCGCTTTTGCAGGGCGTCGTAACGGGCGCTCATGGGCTTCAGCGGGCCGGCCCCTGGGCGCTGCCCCGGTACTTGATGAGCAGGAACACCGGCTCGATGATCTCGACTTCCTTGTCATAGGCAAAGCTGATCGTCACCACATTGCCAGTGGTGTCGATCTCGAGGTCATTGCCGGACACCGAGGAAATGGAATATTCGATCGCCCGCTGGTTCTCGAACTCACGGCGGATCAACGGAATCGAACTGACGCCGCTGGAAGCAATCTTGTTGATGGCCTTCTTGGTCGTGTAGTACTCGTTGAGCGTGGGCAGGACCTTGATCACCACCACGGCACCAAAAGCCACGACGATGGCGAGCAAGACCATGCCGACGAAGGTGATCCCCTGCTGTCGATGCTTGCGAGTTGCGGTGCCTGCCATGGTGTGTGCTCCGGGATCGGGAATGTCAGTGGAAGCCGCCGATGCGACTCGGATTGCCGAAGTTCATCCAGACGAAGAACGCCTTGCCGACCAGGTTCTGATCGGGAACGAAGCCCCAGTAACGAGAGTCCTCGGAGTTGTCGCGGTTGTCGCCCATCACGAAGTAATGACCCGCCGGCACCTTGCAGACAAAGCCCTCGATGCTGTAGCGGCAGTGATCGCGGAACGGGAAGTTGCGCGGCGCCATTTCATTGAAGGGCATGACCTGCGGCCGACGCTGGATGCGGTGCTCCGCATCGCCAAATTGCTCAGAAAACTGGGCCATGTAGCGAGTGCTCTCGAAGTCGTAAGCCTCGCCAGTTGACTTGGTCGGCACTGCCACGCCGTTGATCGACAACTGGGCGTTGAGGTAGGACACCTCGTCACCCGGCACGCCCACCACCCGCTTGATGTAGTCCATGCGCGGGTCGACCGGATAGCGGAACACCACCACATCGCCACGAACGGGATCATGGTTCTGGATGATCTTCTGATTGATCACGGGCAGGCGCACACCGTAGTGAAACTTGTTCACCAGGATCAGGTCGCCGATCTGCAAAGTCGGGATCATTGAACCCGAGGGGATCTTGAAGGGCTCGAAGAGGAAGGAGCGCATCACGAACACGATGATGATCACCGGGAACAGACCAGCGGTCCAGTCCAGCCACCAGGGCTGGGCGAGCACGCGCTCGCGCGCCTCTTCCACATTGCCGTCGATCTTCTCGATGCCGAGCTTGACGAGCTCGGCACGGCGAGCGGCGTCCTGCGCCTCCACCTGGCGCGCGGCAGCCACCCGGGCAGGCTGGAACTTGAATCGCTCCGCCAGCCAGTAGGCGCCGGTCACCACCGACAGGATGAACAGCAGCAGGGCGAAATTGCCGAACCACAGATCGAAGATCCAACCGCCAAGATAGACGATCAGGGCGCCGTACAAGGCGGCGGTCAGTGCACTCATGGGTCGGTCAGTCATCCACTTGAAGAATGGCGAGGAACGCTTCCTGAGGCACTTCGACGGAGCCGATCTGCTTCATGCGTTTCTTGCCAGCCTTTTGTTTCTCGAGCAATTTCTTCTTGCGGCTGATGTCGCCACCGTAGCATTTTGCCAGCACGTTCTTGCGCAGGGCCTTGATGTTCTCGCGCGAGATGATGTTGGCGCCGATCGCGGCCTGGATCGCCACGTCGTACATCTGGCGCGGGATCTGCTCACGCATCTTGGCCGCCACCGCGCGGCCCCGGAACTGACTCTGGGCGCGGTGGACGATGATCGACAAGGCGTCGATCCGGTCGCCATTGATCAGCAGATCGACCTTGACCACGTCAGAGGCGCGGTACTCCTTGAACTCGTAGTCCATGGACGCGTAGCCACGCGAAACCGACTTGAGCTTGTCGAAGAAGTCGAGCACGATCTCGGCCAGCGGCATCTCGTAGGTGAGCATGACCTGACGGCCGTGATAGGCCATGTTCAGCTGCACACCCCGCTTCTGGTTGGCCAGGGTCATGACCACGCCGACATAGTCCTGCGGCATGTACAGGTGCATGGTCACGATCGGCTCGCGGATCTCCTTGATTCGACCCAGGTCGGGCATCTTCGAAGGATTCTCGACGTCGATCACCACGCCGTCATTGAGCTCGACCTGATAGACCACGCTGGGCGCGGTGGTGATCAGGTCTTGATCGAATTCACGCTCCAGCCGCTCCTGCACGATCTCCATGTGCAGCAAGCCCAGGAAGCCGCAGCGGAAGCCGAAGCCCAGCGCCTGCGAGACTTCGGGCTCGTAGCGCAGCGAGCTGTCGTTGAGCTTGAGCTTCTCCAGTGCGTCGCGCAGTTGGTCGTACTCGCTGGCCTCGGTCGGATACAGGCCCGCAAACACCTGCGGCTGGATCTCCTTGAAGCCCGGCAATGGCTCGGAGGCTGGCCCCGCGTTGTTGGGCAGCTTCTTCTCGGCGGTGATGGTGTCGCCGACCTTGGCGGCCTGCAGCTCCTTGATGCCCGCGATGATGAAGCCCACTTCGCCCGCGCGCAGCTGATCGCGACTCTCCGACTTGGGTGTGAAGACGCCCAGATGCTCGGCCGGATAGACGGTGTTGGTGGCCATCATGCGGATGCGCTCACCCTTCTTCAACTCGCCATCGACCACGCGCACGAGCATGACCACGCCGACATAGTTGTCGAACCAGCTGTCCACGATCATGGCGCGCAGCGGGCCGGCGGCGTCGCCGCGCGGCGGCGGCATGCGCTCGATCACGGCCTCGATGATGTCGTCGATGCCCATGCCCGTCTTGGCCGAGCACGGAATGGCATCCGTGGCGTCAATGCCGATGACCTCTTCGATCTCGGACTTGGCATTATCAGGATCGGCGTTGGGCAGATCCATCTTGTTGAGCACCGGCACGACCTCGACGCCGAGCTCAAGTGCGGTGTAGCAATTGGCGACCGTCTGGGCTTCGACGCCCTGGCTGGCATCGACAACCAGCAACGCGCCTTCACAAGCCGAGAGCGACCGGCTGACTTCATAGGAGAAGTCGACGTGGCCCGGTGTGTCGATCAGGTTGAGGTTGTAGACCTGGCCGTTGCGGGCCTTGTAGCTCAGCGCCGCCGTCTGCGCCTTGATGGTGATTCCCCGCTCGCGCTCGATGTCCATGGAGTCCAGCACCTGGGCCTCCATCTCACGGTCGCTCAGGCCACCGCAACGCTGGATGATTCGGTCGGCCAGCGTGCTTTTGCCGTGGTCGATGTGGGCAATGATGGAGAAATTTCTGATGTGGTCCATGGGGTCAGGCAGGCAGCACCGCTGCTGAGGTTTCAGCGGGGGCACCGCTGCGTCGAGGCCGCCAGCGTTGCCAAAGGCCGGCGCCCGGCTGCGGGCGGCCAAGGGGATGGCGCTGCAGCAGAGTAGCTAAAAAAAAGGCACGTCCAAAGGGAGACGCGCCTTCCAACAAAACGTTTGGCAACTGCATGTTGGGCCTTCATTGTATCGAAAAGGCTCAAAACTGAGTCGGCCAGAACGCCCCCTGAAGGGACGTTGCAGGCCGCCAACATGAATATTTGCACACAGCTTATCCACAGGTCGGGTCGCACTGACGGACCGGCGAGCCCTGCAGGCTGGTCACGGGCAGGCGCATCATCCCGTCCGGCTGAGGCCTGGATTGTAGCCGCTCGGAGCCGGCACAAGGCGCAACCCGATAGTGCGCACTCACACAGATCAAAACCTGTTTCACTTCGTGAAAAGACCCGGAGTCCGAGTCGGATTCCGGGCCTGGAACGGAGCGGAGTGCGTCCTTTCGGAATCAGCGTCCGCCGGGAATCACCACATAGTTGACCCAGTCACCGCGACGGATCAGCAAGGTGACGCGCTTGCTCTTGTCCAGCTTGGCCACCTGCGCCGTGAACTGCTTGGCATCCGCCAGCTCGACGTTGTCCACCGACAGGATCACATCGCCCTCCCGCAGACCGGCACGGGCCGCCGGACCTTCGACACTCTCCACCCGCACGCCACCTTTGAGGCGCAGTTCGCGTTTCTGGGTTTCGGTCAGATCAACCACCGTCAGGCCCAGCGCCGCCTTGGCCGGAGCCGAGGCCGCAGCGGGCGCCTTGTCGGGGTCGATCTCGGTCACCGTGACCACGACTTCCTTGTAGCTGCCCCGGCGGAACAGCTGCAGGGTGGTCTTGGCACCGGGCTTGGTCGCGCCGATGTAGCGCGGCAGGTCACCCGACTTCTCGACCGTCTTGCCGTCCACCTTGACGATGATGTCGCCCGCTTCCAGGCCGGCCTTCTCGGCCGGCATGCCTGGCTCGACACCCTGCACCAGTGCACCGATCGGCTTGCCCAGGCCGATGGACTCGGCCACTTCCTTGGTGACTGGCGCAATGGCCACGCCGATGCGACCGCGGATCACCCGGCCACTGGCACGAAGCTGATCGGACACTCGCACGGCCTCGTCGATGGGAATCGAGAACGAGATGCCGGCATAACCACCCGACGGGCTGTAGATCTGCGAGTTGATGCCGACCACCTCGCCGCGCATGTTGATCAAGGGGCCGCCCGAGTTGCCCGGGTTGATGGCCACATCGGTCTGGATGAAGGGCAGCAACTCGCCGGTGTCGCGCTGCTTGGCACTGACGATGCCGGCGGTGACGGTGTTGTCCAGTCCGAAT
>CALRVU010000106.1:0-8147 GCA_943371685.1 Bordetella parapertussis
GGCCCCAGGCTCATGGCCCGGCGGTACCAGGCATGGAACTGCTCCATGCCGTCTTCCATCGGGCTCTGGTAGGGGCCGGCCTCATCGTCGCCACGCTCGAACAAGGCCTTGCGGCCGGCATCCATGCGCTCGGCGATCTCGTCGTCCTCGATGCAGGTTTCCATGTAGGCGGCCCGCTGTGCCTCGACGAAGTCGCGCTCGAAGGCGGCAATCTCCTCGGGGTAGTAGAACTCGACCATGTTCAGCGTCTTCTGCGGGCCCTTGGGGATCAGCGTCGACACGGTCAGCACGTCCGGGTACCACTCGATCATGATGTTCGGGTAGTAGGTCAGCCAGATCGCACCGCGGGTGGGAGGCTGGCCGCCGCGCACGCGCATCACCGCGTCATGCCAGCGCTGGTACACCGGCGAACCCGCGCGTTGCAGCTGCTGCTTGACACCCACGGTCTGCACCGAATGATGCTCGCCGAACTCCCACTGCAGGTCGTCGCAGGTGACGAACTGGCCCAGGCCGGGATGGAAGGGGCCGACGTGGTAGTCCTCCAGGTAGACCTCGATGAAGGTTTTCCAGTTGTAGTTGCATTCATGCAACTCCACGTGGTCCAGCACATGGCCCGAGAAGTCGAGCGCGGCGCGCGGGCCCAGGCCCGCCAGATCGGCGGCGATGTCGCGGCCGTTGTCCTCGAACACCATGCCGTTCCAGGTCCGCAACGGGTAGTTGTTCAGGTGCAGACACGGGTCGTGATCGAAGTGCGGTGCACCGATCAACTGGCCCTTCAGGTCGTAGGTCCAGCGGTGCAGCGGGCAGACGATGTTCGAATGGGTGTTGCCGCGCCCACGCAGCATGACTGCTTGACGGTGGCGGCACACGTTGGAGACCAGCTCCAGCCCGTTGCGGGTGCGGATCAGCGCGCGGCCCTCACCCTCCTGAGGCAAGGCGTAGTAGTCGCCAGGCTCGGGAACGGCAAGCTCGTGCGCCAGGTAGCGCGGTCCGTGCTGGAAGATGAGCTCCTGCTCCCTGCGGAACAGTGCTTCATCGAAATAGGTGCTGACAGAGAGTTGAGAGCGCGCGCGCTCCAGAGCTTTCAGCGTGATGCTCAGGTTCGACATGATCCCCAGGATCTCCAAAAAACATGTCTGCAAACCCCCCACCCGGTGGCCCCGCGGATGGGTTGTGACAAATGAAAAAGCCCTCCCGTAGCGAGAAGGCAAGCCGGCCAGTGTATCCCCGACTTGGAAAAAACGCCAGTTACGTTACCAATTTTGGGCGAAAGCCCTCAGTCATGCTGCCAACGCCCGCCATCTCGGTGCCAAATGAGGGTTCTGCCTGACTACAATTCCTGCTGGATTTTCATCTGCCGAAATTTTGACCGACGCCTTGACGCCTGACATGCCCCAACCCGCCAGCTATGAAGAGGCGCTGGCTGAGCTCGATCGCCTGGTCCAGGCGATGGAGGGTGGGCAACTGCCGCTGGACCGTCTGCTGACGAGTTACCAGCGAGGTACAGCCCTGCTGGCGTTTTGTCGGGGTCGACTGGAGGCGGTTGAGACACAAGTCAAGGTCCTGGAGGAAGGGCAGTTAAAGCCCTGGACAGCTGAATGACAACTGACGATCTGGATGGCTGGGCGCGTGGCGAACAGTGTGAGATAGAGCGGGCGCTGGAGCGCCTGGTGCCGGCCGATGCGCCGGCCGAGCTCGGGGTGGCGATGCGCTATGCCGTGCTGGAAGGCGGCAAGCGACTGCGGCCTTTGCTGGCCATGGCCGCCTGCGGCGCCGTGGGTGGTGACGTGGACGCCGCACGCCGCGCGGCGGTGGCGGTGGAGCTGATCCATGCCTATTCCCTGGTGCACGACGACATGCCCTGCATGGACGACGATGCACTGCGCCGTGGCAAGCCCACCGTGCATGTGCAGTTTGGCGAAGCCCAGGCCATGCTGGCTGGCGACGCCATGCAGGCCCTGGCCTTTGAGGTGCTGACGCCCGAGAGCGGCATGGACTGTGCGCTGCAAGCCCGCTTGGTGGGCCTGCTGGCTCGCTCGGCCGGCCACGCCGGCATGGCTGGCGGCCAGGCCATCGACCTGGCCAGCGTGGGCAAGCCCCTGGCTGAGGCCGTGCTGCGTGACATGCACCGCCGCAAGACCGGAGCGTTGCTGGAGTGCAGCGTGCTGATGGGCGCCGCCTGCGGGCAGACCAGCGCCGACCAGTGGGCTGCGCTGTCCGACTATGGTGCGGCCATCGGCCTGGCTTTCCAGGTCATGGACGACATCCTCGACGTGACACAGGCGTCCGAAGTGCTGGGCAAGACCGCCGGCAAGGATCTGGACGCGAACAAGCCCACCTATGTGTCGGTGCTGGGTCTGGAGGCCGCGCGCAGCTACGCCTTCCAACTGCATGAGCAGGCCATGGCAGCGCTGCAGCGCAGTGGCTTGCCCACCAAGCGCCTGGGCTGGCTCGCCAACCAGGTGGTCGATCGTCAATGCTGAGGCATTCAACATGAACAAGCACGCCTTGCTGAAAACGGTGCAGAGCCCGGCGGATGTGCGGCGCATGAGCCGCAGTCAGCTTAAGCTGCTTGCGGCCGAGTTGCGCGACTTCGTGCTGGAGTCGGTCAGCCGCACCGGTGGACATTTGTCGTCCAACCTGGGCACGGTCGAGCTGACCGTGGCCCTGCACCATGTGTTCGACACGCCGCACGACCGCATCGTCTGGGACGTCGGCCACCAGTCCTATCCGCACAAGATCCTCACCGGCCGGCGCGAGGCCATGGCCACGCTCAAGCAGTTCGGTGGCATCAGCGGCTTTCCGCGCCGCTGCGAGAGCGAGTACGACACCTTCGGCACCGGCCATTCGTCCACCTCCATCTCGGCCGCGCTGGGCATGGCCCATGCCGCCCGGCTCAAGGGCGAGGCGCGCCACGCCGTGGCCGTGATCGGCGACGGCGCCCTGACCGGCGGCATGGCCTTTGAGGCACTCAATCACGGCGGCCACCATGGTGCGGCTGGCCTGCCCGACATGCTGGTGATCCTGAACGACAACGACATGTCGATCTCACCGCCGGTCGGCGCGCTCAACCGCTATCTGGCGCGCTTGATGAGCGGCAAGTTCTACGCCGCCGCCCGCGAAAGCGCCAAGACCGTGCTGCGCAACACGCCGCTCTACGAGTTTGCCAAGCGCTTTGAGGAGCACACCAAGGGCATGGTCGTGCCGGGCACGATCTTCGAGGAGTTCGGCTTCAACTACGTGGGTCCGATCGACGGCCATGACCTGGACTCGCTGATCCCCACGCTGGAGAATCTGCGCGACGCCAAGGGGCCGCAGTTCCTGCACATCGTCACCAAGAAGGGCTACGGCTACGAATTGGCCGAGGCGGACCCGATCAACTATCACGGCCCCGGCAAGTTCGATCCCGCCGTCGGCCTGCAGAAGCCCGCCACGGCCCCCAAGACCACCTTCACCCAGGTGTTCGGCCAGTGGTTGTGCGACATGGCTGCGGCCGATGAACGCCTGGTCGGCATTACCCCGGCCATGCGCGAAGGCTCGGGCATGGTCGAGTTCGAGCGGCGCTTTCCCAAGCGCTATCACGACGTGGGCATTGCCGAGCAGCATGCGGTGACCTTTGCCGCCGGCCTGGCCTGCGAGGGCCTCAAGCCTGTGTTGGCCATCTACAGCACCTTTCTGCAGCGTGGCTACGACCAGCTGATCCACGACGTGGCGCTGCAGAACCTGCCGGTGGTGTTCGCGCTCGATCGCGCTGGTCTGGTGGGCGCCGACGGTGCCACCCATGCGGGCGCCTACGACATTGCCTACCTGCGCTGCGTGCCCAACATGAGCGTGCTCACGCCGGCTGACGAGAACGAATGCCGGCAGGCGCTCAGCACCGCCTTCGGCCAGAGCCACCCGGTGGCCGTGCGCTATCCGCGCGGTGCGGGCGCGGGCACGGTGCCGCAGCCTGACCTGAGCGT
Source organism: Bordetella parapertussis (assembly GCA_943371685.1). Lineage (GTDB taxonomy): Bacteria > Pseudomonadota > Gammaproteobacteria > Burkholderiales > Burkholderiaceae_C > Ideonella > Ideonella parapertussis_A. The sequence goes on from CALRVU010000106.1 coordinate 3,963, forward strand.
GCTGCCTTGGGGCCGAGGCGAGGTCCGGCGCGAAGGCAAGCGGCTGGCGCTGCTGGCCTTCGGCACGCTGCTCTACCCGGCGCTGGCCGTGGGCGAGCGCATGGACCTGACTGTGGCCAATATGCGCTTTGCCAAGCCGCTCGACAAGGCGCTGGTGCTGGACCTGGCCCGCCGCCACGAAGGCCTGGTGACCCTGGAAGACGGCTGCCTGCCTGGTGGTGCCGGCAGTGCCGTGCTGGAGCTGCTGGCCGAAGCCGGCTTGCAGGTGCCGGTCCTGCAACTGGGCCTGCCTGACGAGTTCATCGAACACGGCGACTTTGCCCTGTTGATGTCGCACTGCGGCCTGGATGCGGCCGGCATCGAGCAATCCGTGCTGCGGCGCTTTGGCGTGTCCCTGTCGCTGGTGACGCCGGCGGCGGCCTGAAGGCGCGGTAGCACAATCGCCCGCAAGCTGCTTCAACCCTGCCGCAGCGGGCGCGGCCGATTGCTGCCATGCTGACGGCCTGGATCTGAAGACCTTTCCCATGAATACCTTGACCGACGCACTGCCCATCCCCGACACCCAGAGTGAGCGTGACGAGCGCCACCTGGCGATTGCACGCGTGGGCGTCAAAGACGTGCGCTACCCGCTCAGCCTGCGGGTCTCGGGTGCCGAGCAGACCACTGCGGCGCTCTGGAACCTTGACGTGGCCCTGCCCGCCGAGAAGAAGGGCACCCACATGTCGCGCTTCGTGGCGTGGCTCGACCAACAGCCGCAGGGCATGGACGCCGCCGAGCTGTCGCGTCAGCTGGTGCTGATGCTCGACAAGCTGGGCGCCGAAGACGGCCGCATCGAGGCGCGCTTCTCGTTCTTCATCCGCAAGCGCGCACCGGTGTCCGGTCTGCAAAGCCTGCTGGACTACGCCGGCGCCTTCATCGCCGAGCGCCGCCAGGGCGTCACGGCCATCTGGCTGGAAGTGGGCGTGCCGGTGAAGAGCCTGTGCCCCTGTTCCAAGGAGATCTCTGACTACGGTGCCCACAATCAGCGCTCGCTGGTCACCATCCGCGTCGAGCTGAAAGACCCGGTGGCCGGCGCCATCGACTGGCTGGAGCTGGTGCGCTTTGCCGAGGAAAGCGCCTCGTGCGAGATCTGGCCCATGCTCAAGCGGGCCGACGAGAAGTGGGTCACCGAGCGGGCTTACGAGAATCCGAAGTTTGTCGAGGACCTGGTGCGTGACGTGGCCCTGCGCCTGAACGCTGATGCGCGCATCGGCCGCTATCGCGCGGATGTGGAAAACTTCGAGTCCATCCACAACCACTCCGCCTGGGCGCGCATCGAGCGCGACTGAGCACCATCCTCATGACCCTGCTCGTTCTGAACGGCCCCAACCTCAACCTGCTGGGCACCCGGGAGCCGCACATCTACGGCGCCGAAACCCTGGCCGATGTGGAGCAGCGCCTGAGCGAGCAGGCTGCCGCGATGGGCACCTCGGTGCACTTTCTGCAGAGCAACCACGAGGGCGTGCTGATCGACCGGATCCATGCCGCACGGCTGGACGGCACCCGCGGCATCATCATCAACCCGGGTGGCCTGACCCACACCAGCGTGGCCCTGCGCGATGCGCTGGCCGGCGTGGCGCTGCCGGTGGTCGAGGTGCACATCAGCAATGTGCACAAGCGCGAGGCATTCCGCCACCACTCCTACATCTCGGGCATCGCCGACGGCGTGATCGCCGGCCTGGGCACCGAGGGCTACAGCGCTGCGCTGCGCTATCTGGTGGCCAAGCTGGACGCGGCTTAAGCGGTCTGCGGGGTGGCCCGCTCGGTGGTCTGTTCACTGGCCCGCGCTGGCCGGGCCAGGAACGCGGCGGCGCAGTCCAGTGCCGCGCGGATCGTCACATCCATGTCCATGTAGCGGTAGGTGCCAAGCCGGCCGACAAAGGTGACGTTCTTCTGCGCCGCCGCCCGCGCCTGGTAGGCCTTGAGCAGCTCGTCGCCCTCGGTCAGGTGCACGGGGTAGTAGGGCACATCGCCCGGCTGGCAAGTGCGGCTGAACTCGCGGTAGCAGACCGAATGGGTGTGCGTCTCCCAGGGGGAGAAGTGCTGATGCTCGGTGATGCGGGTGAAGGGCACTTCCTCGTCGCAGTAGTTCATCACCGCGCAGCCCTGCACGTCGCCCTCGGCCTCGAAGCGCTCAAAGTCCAGCGTGCGATAGGGCAGGGCGCCCTGGTCGTTGCCAAAGAACCCGTCCACCGGGCCGGACCAGAACACATGGTCGAAATCGCTCACCTGCGCGGGTGACAGCGCGGTGTTGAGCTTGACCGTGATGTTCGGGTGGTCGAGCATGCGCTGCACCATCAGGGTGTAGCCGTCCTTGGGCATGCCTTGATGCTTGTGGAAGAAGTAGTTGTCGTTGTAGTTGAAGCGCACGGGCAGGCGCTTGAGGATGGCCGCCGGCAGCTTGCGCGGATCAACCTCCCATTGCTTGAGCGTGTAGCCTCTGAAGAAGGCCTCGTACAGCTCGCGGCCGATGAAGCGCAGGGCCTGCTCTTCAAAGCTCTGCGGATCGGTGATCGAGGTGTCGGCCAGCGAGGTGATGAAGGCCTGCGCCTCGGCCGGTGAGAAGGTCTTGCCAAAGAACTGGTTGATGGTGTGCAGGTTGATCGGCAGCGAGTAAACCCGCCCCTGCACCGTGGCCTTGACCCGGTTCACGAAAGGCATGAAGGTCATGTAGCGGTTGACCAGGGCCCAGACCTCATCGTCGTCAGTGTGGAAGATGTGCGGGCCGTAGGTGTGCACCATCACTTGCGAGGCGGGGTCGCGCTCGGTGTGGCAGTTGCCGGCCACATGCGGGCGGGTCTCGAACAAGGTGCAGCGGTGGCCGCGCTCGGCCAGTTCGCGGGCAATCACGGCGCAAGACAGGCCGGCGCCGGCCATGCCGATGTGGAGAGTTGGGGTCATGATGGGCGTCAAGTCTGCACTGCAACTGTGACCGCCCTGTGCCAAGAACAAGGCCTTGGCCCGGGCCGGCGCCACACGGGCTCCCAGTGTGGCGGTGTTGCGGCACGGCCCAGCGCCGGAACTGCGGGGTCTGCCCCCGTCATTTCCGGCCATGCCCCGGGTGCAGTCGCTCAAGGCCGGATCGAGATCTCGTTCTTGACCGACTTCACGCCCTTGACCTTCCAGGCCAGGGTCTCGGCCGTGCTCTTCTCCTCGGCGCTCTTCGAGAAGCCCGACAGCATCACCGTGCCATTGAGCGTCTCCACACTGATGGCATTGGCGTCGACCATCCGGTTGTCCACAAACCGGGCCTTCACGGCAGTGGTGATGCTCACATCGTCCACATAGGCGCCCATGGTCTCCTGACCGCGGGTCACGGCGCAGCCGGTGGCCAGCACGGCCAGGGTCGAGGTCATGGCGGCAGCCAGAACGAAGCGGGCGAGGGTGTTGCGTTGAATCATGATGAACTCCTGTTGATGGATGAAAGCCGCCGGACGCTGAGCCCGGAGGAGGAACGGAAAGTCAAGGGCTCAGCGGCGCGGCCGCACGGGTGCTTCGGTGTCGGCGATGTAGATCTCGACCCGGCGGTTCATGGCGCGGTTGCTGTCGCTGCTGTTGGCCGCCACCGGAAACTCCTCGCCATAGCCCACGGTGCTGACCCGCGCGTCGGCCACGCCGAGCTGGAGCAGGGCGGCCTTGACGGCCTGGGCCCGGCGGTTGGACAGCGCCACGTTGTAGGCCGGCTCGCCCACGTTGTCGGTGTGGCCCTCGATCAGCACGCTGCGCAACGGCGCCTGGCGCAAGAAGTCCGCCAGTTTCATCAACGAGGTTTGCGCAGCCGGTTTCACGTCGGCTTTGTTGAACTCGAACAGCACGTCGGCCAGCGTGATGAGCATGCCGCGCTCGGTCGGCCGGGCCTGCAGTTCAGCCAGCTGCTGCTGCAATTGCGTGTTCTGGGCCTGCACATCGGCCGCCTGGCTCTGGGCGATGGCCGAGCGCAGCTCGGCCCGGTCGGCGCGGACCTCGGCACGCTGCGCATCCATGCCGCGGGCATCGGCCCGGGCCCGCTCGCGGGCCGCCTCACCACCCACGATCGCTGCCTCGCTGCGCTTGGCATGGGCCACTGCCATGGCCGAGCGGGCCTGCTGGCTGGCCACATAGGCCGCGCTGGCCACTTCGGTCTGCTCTGCACCGCTGGCCAGCAGG
>CALRVU010000107.1:0-8125 GCA_943371685.1 Bordetella parapertussis
GTAGGTAAGTCTGGGAGCCACCTTGGTTGGCGGATGCACATTCCGCCATCGACGCCAGAGCGCGAAAAGCGTGATTGTGACGAGCACGACGGCAATCCAGATCCACAGCATGAGCTGCGCGATGTCTACATCCGGAATCCGCTTTTGCATGGCGGGCAGTCAAATCAGCCGATATCCGCCACCAGACGCAACCCCAGCGCGCGGGCGCGCGACTCTGTGGGGTTGCCGCTCTCCAGCCGGTAACTGCTACCCCAAGACCAGACCGCGCCAATCAGTTCAACGAACACCACCTCGCCTGCTTTGCCGGTAACCTCAAGGGCAGTGCTGCCCTCGTCCCACGCGGCTGCGAGTTTGTTTGTGCCGGGCGTCAGGCGCAGTCGGACGAACGATTCGGGCACCATCATGACTGCCGAGCCCTGGTTCGGTGTGAGCTGAACCACGTTCTTGGCATCCCCCCAGCGCTTGCGCACCACGTAGACGGTGAGCAGACCCGGCGAGGGTTCAAACCGCTTTGCATCTGCTTCAGCCTGCATCGTCGGGATGGGCGTGGTTGTGCAGGTCTCTTTGCGGTTGAGCGACTTGCCAACTAAATAGCAGTAGGTGCCATCTGCTTTCGCAGGGCGCAAGGGCTTGCTCATGCAGCCGGCCAAGGGCGTCAACCCCGCCACCAGCAAGCCGGTCAGCACACCCCTGCGATTGGTCAGAAGAGTTTGGCCCATGGCTATCCTTTACTTGAGGACGAAGCGTGCCGTGCCAGCGGGCTTGCCACCGATGGTGACGACGGCCACGGCCTTAGTGCCCGGACCAGCCTTGAAGTTGCCCGTCGCTTCGAGCTTGTCCCCGGCCGGCTTCAGCTCGATCTCTTGCTTCTCGGTGCCGTTCAGCAAGGTCAGCTTGGCGCTGGCCTTACTCACGTCGGCCGCTTTGCCATGGTCCCGCAGATGCAACTGAATGGTGGTGGGTTTGGCGACCAGTTCGTAGTCCATATCCTTGACCTCAACCACCACACCGCCGTGCATCGGCTTGTGTTCGTGGCTGTGGTCGCCGGCAGCGAAAGTGGAGTTGGCCATGGTCAGCGCCAGGGCGGCCAAAAGTGCTTGCTTGTTCATAAAAGTCCTTTCGAGAGAAAAATCGCAGGGGTGGGAAAAGTAGGTGGCGGGAGCGCCCGCCACCAGAAGGATCAAAGAGCCTCAGCGTCTTTGCTGTTCATCAACTCTTCGGCAGGCTTGCGTCCAAATAGCCAGAACATTGCAGGAGTTAAAAAGGTGTCGAGCAGCGTCGAGCTGATCAGGCCTGAGAAGATGACCACCGCGACGGGGTGGAGCACCTCCGTACCGGGTTGTTCAGCCTCAAACAGCAACGGTGCTAGCGCAAAGGCCGTCACCAGCGCAGTCATCAGCACGGGACTGAGCCGCTCCAACGAGCCACGTAAGATCATCTGGTGATCGAAGTTTTCGCCCTCGAAGCGCATCAGATTGATGTAGTGACTGACCTTCAGGATGCCGTTGCGCACCGAAATGCCGGCCAGAGTGATGAAGCCCACCAACGCAGCCACACTCAAGGGCTGGCCTGAAAGCCAGAGGCCGACCACCGCCCCCACGAGCGCCAAGGGAATGTTGACCATGATGAGCGCCGCGAGCACGCTAGATTTGTAGCGGCTGAAAAGCACCACGAACATCAACACCAAAGAGACGATGCTCAGCAAACCGACCAGGCGTGAAGCTTCTTCCTGTGCCTGGAACTGTCCGCCCAAGGTGATGAAATAGCCCTCAGGCAACTTGGTTTCGGCCACCACGGCGCGGATGTCGGCCACGATGTCCGACAAGGCCCGCCCTGACGCATTGGCCGACAACACAATGCGCCGCTTGCCATCGTCACGGCTGATCTGATTGGGACCGTCCCCGTCTTCTATGGTGGCGATCTTGGACAGCGGAATGCGGCCGTTCGGCGTTTCGATCAAGATCTGACCTAGGCCTTCCGCCGAGCGCGCCGTCTCCGGCAGGCGCACCACCAGCGCAAAGCGTCTGCTGCCTTCGACGATTTGGGTGATCTTCTCGCCTTCGACCAGGTTCTGCAGCGTGGCCAGCACCTGGGGCGCAGGCACGCCGTACTGGGCAGCAGCGGCATAGTCCACACGCACCTTGATCTGCGGCGCCAGCACCTGCTTTTCGATCTGTAAGTCAGCGATCCCTGGAATGGCGGCCAACTTCGCCCTCAACGCATCAGCTTGGCCGCGCAAAGCATCCAAGTCCTCGCCGAATATCTTGATGGCAATCTGAGAGCGCACGCCCGAGAGCATGTGGTCAATTCGGTGCGAGATGGGTTGACCTATCTCCAAGGCAGCCGGCATGTTGACCAGGCGTGCTCGAATGTCAGCCTTGATCTCGTCCATGGTCCGCGTCAGCTCAGCCGTGGGCTTCAGACCCACGTCGAGCTCGCTGACGTGCACACCCTCGGCGTGTTCGTCCAGCTCAGCGCGCCCACTGCGCCGACCAACGTGCGTGACTTCCGGCACCTGCTTGACCAGCACCTCAGCCTGACGTGCCAGTGCCGAACTCTCGGCCAGGGTGACCCCTGGGTTCAAGCGCAGGCCGATCAGCAGAGTGCCCTCATTGAACGGTGGCAGAAAGGTTGTCGGAAAGAATGGCACCGCAGCCGCAGCCACCACCACGGCCGTACCTGCGGCCACCATCGCAGCCTTCGGCGCATTCAGCACAGATCGCAGCGACGATTGATAGGCGGACTTGAGCCAACGCAAAACCTTGGTGTCTCCATGGTCCAAGTTCTTCATGCGCGGCAACAAGTAGAAGCTGAGCACCGGCGTCACCGTCACAGACACGATCAGCGAGGCCAGCGTCGAGACGATGAATGCAATGCCCAGCGGCACGAACAGCTTGCCTTCCAGACCCGGTAGCGCAAACAGCGGAATGAACACCAGCACGATGATGACCGTGGCGTACAAGATCGCCGAGCGCACCTCCATCGTGGCGTGCGCCACAACCTCCAGAGGATGAATGCGTGAAGTAGGGTGCTTGGCGCGGTCTTCCTTGAGCCGACGCAGCACGTTCTCTACACCCACAACCGCGTCGTCCACCAGTCCGCCGATGGCGATAGCCAGGCCTCCCAACGTCATCGTATTGATCGACAACCCGAAGTAGCGGAAGACCAGGGCGGTGATGAAGATCGACACCGGAATCGCCGTCAGCGCGATGATGGTCGGCCGCAGCGTGCCGAGGAAGAAGAACAGGATCACTGCCACGAACACCGACGCGCCGATCAACTTGCCCTGCAGCGTTGTGATCGAGGCTTCGATGAAGCTGGCCTGCCGGAAAGTGACCTTGGGCGCCTGCATACCGGGTGGCAGCGAGGTCTTTAACCCCTCCAGCGCCTCCTCGATGTTGCGCGTCAGCGCGATGGTGTCGGCCGACGGTTGCTTTTGGATGCCCAAGATCACGGCTGGCTGCCCCTCAAAACCAGCGTCACCGCGCTTTGTGGCGGCGGCGAAAGTCACCTCTGCAATCTGGCGCATCAGGATGGGCTGGCCGTCCTTGGCTGTCAGCGCCAGGTTCTTGAGGTCGTCCAGCAGAGACGTGCGGCCCAGGTTGCGGATCAGGTACTCACGCCCGTTCAGCTCGAGGAATCCTCCCGATGTGTTGGAGGAATAGCCCTTCAGTGCAGCTTCCAGCTGGTCGTGCGTGATGCCAAGTTCGGCCATGCGTACGGTGTTGGGTTGGACCTGGAACTGCCGCACTTCGCCGCCGATGGGGATGACTTGGGCTACGCCCTGCACCGATAGCAGCCGCGGGCGAAGCACCCAGTCAGCGTACTCACGCACCGCCATGGCTGAAATCTTGGTGGTGTCCACCGGGATGGCGATCTGCATGATCTCGCCCATGATCGAGCTGATCGGCCCCATGCGTGGCAATACCCCCTCGGCGATTCCCTCTTCCATGGCGGCTAGTCGCTCGCTGACGAGTTGTCTGGCTCGAAAGATGTCGGTGTTCCAATTGAAGGTGACGTAGATGAAGGAGAGACCGGCTGACGACGTGGAGCGAATGGTCTCCACACCCGGTAGGCCGTTCATGGTCGTCTCTAGCGGGAAGGTGATGAGTTGTTCCACCTCTTCGGCGGCCATGCCTCCTGCCTCGGTAACGATGGTCACCGTGGGCTTGTTGAGGTCGGGGAACACATCCACAGGCGTGTGCGTGAGGGTGAAGGCGCCGTACGCCATCAGCACGACGCTGGCGATGATCACCAGAAGGCGGTTGCCCAGGCTGTTGTCGAGTAGCCACTTGAACATGTCAGCGCACCTGGTTAATCAAAGTGGCGCCTTGCGTGGCCACTTGGTTGCCAGGCTTGAGGCCCGCGGTGATCGACACGCTGATGCCATCCAGTGATTCAGTGGTGACCGTACGGGGCTCAAATCGTTCCGGCGCTACCTTGACCCAGACGATGGTCTGGTTAGCGGGGTTCTTCATCAACGAAGAAACCGGGACTGCAAGACCCTTGACCTTTTCCTTGGTCTGCACAAAGACACGCACAGGCTGGCCGACAGCGAGGCTGGAAAGGTCAGCACCTTGCGCCCGGAAGCCCAGCGGTAAGGCTTGTTCTCGCAAGCTGCGTGCGGCACCCATGAACTCCAGCGGAACTCGCTTGTCACCGATGGCCAGTGTGGCGGTGCCAATATTGGTCGCCAGCGCAGGGTCAAAGGCTAGGGCCTCAATGCGCAAGCGGCTCGGGTCGACGATCTCGAAGACCAATTCACGGGCGTCCACCACCTGTCCCGCAACTGCATGGGCCGAGGCGATGACGCCAGAGACTGGTGCCATCAGGGCCTCGCGGGTCGTCAAGCCACTGCCGATGGCGGATAGGCGTTCGGCCAGACTGGCCGCCTCGCTTTCTGCTGCCTCGATGTCTTTACGCGGCACTGTGTCAGATAGCTCCTTCAAGCGGGCCACGCGCTTATCGGCCAAAGACTTGGCTGCGCGCAGCTCTGCCAGTTGAGATGTTTGGTTGGAGCGCTCGATAGGTGCTGTTGCGGGCACAACCCAGGCCAGTACATCACCCTTGCTGACGGCTTGTCCTGGGCTAGGTAGACCGCGCGGGCCGGGCTCAATGCGGCCTGCGTTCAGAGGTTGAACCTTCCCGCCAGCGTTCGGGTCCATCAGCACCTTTCCCGTCAGCTCTACGGAGCGTGGCAGTTCGGCTGCTGTCGTTGTGAGAGTTCGTACACCGAGTTGGCGCTGCGCAGGCTTTGGCAGAAAAACACTGCCGTCCGGCAAGCGCTGCGGGCCGTTGGCACTGGGAGTGGCACCACCGTCGCCATGGTCGTGACCTTCGCCAGCTTGCGCCACTGTCATGGCCGCCATTGCCAATACCAAGCTGGCTGTGACGACTCGCCGGAACTTGAAGTGGGTCATTGCGCTCTTCATGCCACACCTCCCGCACGGAATTGGCGCGCAGACCTTACGCTACGGCCCACGGTGACCAGCACACTAAGCGCTGCAATGCCCCCCAAGGCCCAGGTTACATACTCCTTCCAAGAATGGGTGTGCGCGGCCTCATCGGCGTGCTGCGTCTCGTGAATGTCCAGCTCTGCTGCCAACAAATCAGTGTCGGTGCCGGCGGTCACGGTCGCGGTGATCGACAGCTCGCCGGGCTTTGGCGCTTCGGGCAGAACAATCTCGAACTCATCACTACCTTGTTTGGTGGCCTTGAACTTCTTTCCGCCGATGTCGAGCTCGATCTGCGCCTCTGTGACGGGGCTGTTGTCTGCAGCCCGGTCTAGGTACAGCGTGATCTGTTTGCCGTTGAGAACCCCAACGAGTTCAAACAGATCTGATGCGGCGGCAAACCTCGGCAGAGCCGGTCCGGTGGTTGCGGGTGCTGGTGCGCCATGGTCATGGCCATCACCAGCGACGCCCAATTGCGGGATAAAGAGCAAAACCGCAAGACTGATCGCGGTCAGGGGAGGGATAAGTTTCATGATTTGAAATCCAAAAATTGTTCAGCTGGACCTATATCCGACGCGCTGGGGAGTGGGTCTCACTGGGGCAACAGGCCCAGTGCTTGGCGCCATGCAGAGACGGCTGCTGCGAGTTCGATACGCGCGCGGGCAGCTTGGCGGTCGGCTTCTGTCGCTTCGGTCTCGACGCGGAGCCGGGTGGGCAGGTCGGCCTCACCCAAACGAAATGACTTGTCGAAGAAGCCGCGTGACTCGCGCGCCAGTTGGGCACGTCTGTCGGCAGCGACCAGCTGCAGGCGCGCAGCTTCGACGCGCGCTATGGCCATCTCACGCTCCCCGGAGAGGCGCGCGCTCTCCAAGTTCATGAGTGCTTCGAGTTCCATGGACTCAGCCCGCGCCGCTGCCAGACGTGCGTCATAGCGAGGCCCCGCACCAAAGGGAATACGCACCCCCACTGTGACGGTCTGCTGCCAAGGCTCACCTGCTGACCCACGATCGCGCGTGGTCGCTATCGTCAGCTCCGGACTCGCACGCGATTGAGTAGCTGTGAGCGCCGCAACTCCCTGTGCCACAGCGGCACGGTCCTTGAGTGCTTGCAAGTCGCCGTGCGCGCTCAAGTCCATCGAGGCGGGATCAGGCGTCGGCTCGGCATAGGGTTCTGCCAGCGTGAGTTTGGTGTCCGACGCCGGCATCGCCATCAGTACCGCGAGCGCCTTCCTGGCCACCATCGAAGCGGCCTCGGCCTGCGCCACAGCGGCTTGTGCCGCAGCCACCGCGCCATCGGCCTGGTGCTGGTCAGCTTGGGCCAGGTCCCCTGCTTTGAGACGTCTGCCGACATCCAGCGCAATGCGCTGAGCACTGGCGAGTTGATCTTGGCCAATAGCCAGATCGACACGCGCGCGTTGCCAAGTCCACCAAGCCTCACGCACTGCTGCCGCCACTCGCAGCTGGGCAGCCGTTGTTCGGCTCCCGACAGCACGACTCTCTGCTTCAGCCAGCGCTTGGCTGCGCCCACGCTCCCTTGGCAGCCACAAGGGAACGGTCAAACCAATCTCGTATTCGCGGGTACCTAGGTTACGGCCCAGAAGGTCCGTCTTGCCGGTTACCTCCAGCGCCGGGGGCTCCGGCGTCCAGGCTTCTGCCGCTCGCTGATGCGCTTGCGCAGCGTCGCGACGCATTGCCAGCGAGGCGACCTCTGGCTGTTGCGACCAAGCTGCATCAAAGGCCTGGCCGAGAGTCAGGCGCTCAGGCTTAGCCTCAGCCTGCGCAAACAAGCTCGTAGTAACTGCGCCGAGCGCAATTGAGAAAATGACGCCGACAGGTTTCTGCCATCGACCTTGTGCAATGAACGTTCTTCGGTGCATCCGATACTCCAGTGTTGAAAACAACTCACGGGAGATCGGCGAGGGGTCATTCGCGATAGGGCAGCCGCTGCCAGCAGCGGCCAATCAGGCGCGAAAGGCTTCCGGGAAGATACGCTTCCTCCTCGCCGATCAGGCGAGGAGTACCCACTGAGGGCGTTCAGGCGGGCTGTGCACCATAGAGCGGACCACGCTTTGAGCGAGCGCCGCTGGCTGGGAGGCCAATGTCGGAGACGTCAGGCTGGCTGGCGGACAAGTCATGCCCGCGCAACTACCGTGGCAGTGTGCGCAGTCCAGGTCATCGCTGCCCAGTGTCTTGCTGGCCGAGGAGCCATCAACCTTCTTTGCCACAGCGTCAGCATAGTGCTGATGCTCGTGATGTCCGAAGTGCTGGGAAGCTGCACCGCTTTCGTGACCGCAATAGCTCGTCACTGCCGCCCAGGTGAACTGGACAGGCAGCAGAGCCATCAAAAGGATCGCAAAAATGCGGCGCATTTGCAAAGAATAGCAGATGTCAGACAGCGAGATCGATGAGTAAGCCCTTTGTTTGCCGAGCAATACTCACCTTTGCGCGACGCTAGGTCCTGTGCTGCAGGCGGCAGCCTTGAAGCTGCAGAACCTACGGGTTGATAGGTGTCTGGACGGACTAAACCTCTCAGTCGGGTCAAGGTTTCAATCTGCCTGCTGGCGGGCTTCATGTCGGAGACGGGCCTTGTACCAAGGCCGCTCTCGCCAAAACATCTGCATCAGCAGACGCTGATTTGGCGCAACATACAACCAATGCCGACACAGCGGATCT
>CALRVU010000108.1:0-8106 GCA_943371685.1 Bordetella parapertussis
AGCTGGCGAAGACTTCTCGTCGGCCGCCGTGGGCATCCGCCACAACTTCTGATTGATGGCCTTCGGGCCGTTCATCAGCTGACTGAAAAGCCGACCTCTGGGTCGGCTTTTTTTTCGTCTGGACGCCACCAACCGGTGGTGGTGCTCACTCAGCCTCGAGGATGATGTTGCGCGTGCAGGTTCTTGAGGCGCTCTCGAGCGACGTGGGTGTAGATCGTGGTGGTGGAAATGTCCGCATGCCCGAGCAGCAACTGCACCACGCGAAGGTCCGCGCCGTGATTGAGCAGGTGTGTGGCAAATGCGTGGCGCAAGGTGTGCGGAGACAATGGAACCCGCAAGCCTGATTGTTGGGCGTGACGCTTCACGAGCGTCCAGAACATCTGCCTGGTCATCGGCCCACCTCTGGCCGTGACGAACAAGGCCGGGCTCTGCTGTCCCTGCAAGATGAGAGGCCGACTGTCGCTCAGGTAACGCCGCAGCCAGGCTTCTGCTTCTTGACCGAAGGGCACCAAGCGCTCTTTCTGCCCCTTGCCGGTGGTTCGAACCACGCCCTCGGTCAGCCCCAGGTTGACGGACTGCATGCTCACCAGCTCGCTGACCCGCAATCCGCTGGCGTACATCAACTCCAGCATGCTGCGGTCGCGCAATCCCAGCGGAGTACTGACATCAGGGGCTTGCAGCAGCGCTTCAACCTGCCCCTCGGTCAACGTCTTGGGCAAGCGCAATGGCTGACGCGCGGCCAGCAACTGAAGCGTGGGGTCGACCTGCGCATGGTGCTCACGGATCGCCCAACGAAAGAATCGGCGAAAGACGGCCAGGCGCCGATTGCTGGAACTGCTGCGGCTGCCGGCGTGACGAGCCGCCGCATAGGCCAGCAACTGGCGCTGCGTCGCTTGAGTCACCTCGGCAGACTCGACGTCGCGAAGCCAAAGCGCCAGCGCCGTCAGGTCGCGGCGGTAGGCGGCCAGGGTGTTGGCTGCCAGGCCATCCTCCAACCAGAGCGCATTGATGAAGTCATCAATCAGCGCAGCGCTCTGGTCAGTCATCACTCGATGGTCAACTTCTGTTTGACGACGACCTGCTTGTAGACGTCGAACTCGGCCTTGATCTGCGCTGCGAACTGCTCTGGCGTGTTGAGCACCAGCAGCGAGCCGGTGTCTTCAATGCGCTTCTTCACATCGGGCAGTTCAGCCGTCTTCTTGAATGCAGTGTGCAGCTTCTCGACCACATCCCGACTCATGCCCTTCGGTCCGTAGATGCCGTAGTAGGCCATGCGATTGACCGGCTCCAGACCCACTTCCTTGAAGGTAGGGACATTGGGCAGCACGGCCAGCCGCTGCGGCGCCGCGACGACGATCGCAATCAAGCGCCCGTCCTTGATGAAGGGCAGCGCTGAGGGCAGGTTGTCAAAGATCATCGGCACTTGACCTGCGACCGTGTCATTCAAGGCCGGGCCTGCACCGCGATACGGGATGTGCGTGACGAAAACGCCCGTCAAGCTCTTGTAGAGCTCCATTTGCAGATGCCCGATGCCACCAGTGCCCGAGCTGGAAAAACTGTATTTCCCGGGATGCTTCTTCAATTCTTCGACAAAACCCTTGTAATCCCTCGCCGGGAACGAAGGATGAACCGCGATCACATTGGGCGTTGCTGCGATATTGATGATCGGCGAGAAATCGGTCAGCGGGTTGTAGGGGGTTTTGGGATTGATCGCGGGGTTGGCTGCGGTGGTCGAAACCGTTGCCATTCCGAGTGAATATCCATCGGCGGCGGAACGGGCGGTCTCATTGGCACCCACCACGCCTCCCCCGCCAGCCTTGTTCTCGACGATCAGAGTCTGGCCCAAGGCCGGCGCCATCTTCTCTGCGACCACCCGGGCAATGATGTCGGTGGTCCCGCCCGGAGCGAACGGAACCACAAGCTTCACGGGTTTGGCGGGAAAGCTCTGGGCAAAACTGGCCGTCGCAGAGGCGAGTGCCACGGTGACAACGTACTTGAGCGTGGGGACGGGCATGCGCATTCGGACTCCTGTGGAGGTTGCATTTCTGACCGCAGGATAGCCGAGGACGCGGTCCCCAACTTGAGGAAACTGCGTATCCACGCACTGGCACACTCGAGACCATGTCTCAGATCGCGCTGCTGCTCCCCGACTTCCTGCTGATCTTGCTGGGCTACGGTTTGTGCCACGCTACCCAACTCAAGCGGCCTGTCTGGGACGGGGTCGAGCGGCTCGTCTACTACCTGCTGTTTCCAGTGCTGCTGTTCGTGGCCATCCTGCGCCAACCACTGCAGCCGGGCACGCTGCTCACCTTCGCAGGCTGCGGTCTGGCCGTGGTGGGAGCCGGCATTGCGTTGTCCTATGCCCTGGGTCGCTGGCCAGGTGTCGATCGAAGCCTGCACGCCTCGGGTGCGCAGACCGCCTTCCGATTCAATTCCTATGTGGCGCTGGCCCTGGCGGAGCGCCTGGGCGGGGTGCAGTCCGTGGCGTGGATCGCCTTGCTGATCGCCCTTTGCGTGCCGGTCTGCAATGTGGCCGCCGTCTGGCCGCTGGCCCGTCAAGCGGGTCAGAACTTCGGCAAGGAGCTGGTGCGCAATCCTCTGATCCTCGGCACGGTGTCCGGCCTGGCCGGCAATCTGCTGGGATTGCAACTGCCTGATGTCATCAACACCACACTCACCAGGGTCGGCAGCGCTGCCCTGCCACTCGGTTTGATGGCGGTGGGCGCCGGGCTGCAGATGGGTGCCCTGCGCGAGGCACCCGGGTTGGCTGCCGCCTTGATGGGAATCCGGCATCTGGTCCTGCCCCTGCTGGCCATCGGCCTGGTGCTGCTTGCCGGCTTGCCCGAAGCACAGCAAACGGTGGTGGTGGCCTTCGCAGCCTTGCCCACTGCTTCGAGCGCGTACGTGCTTGCCGTGCGCATGGGCGGTCATGGCAGCTACGTCGCTGGCCTGGTCAGCCTGTCCACTTTGCTGGGCATGCTGGGCCTACCCATGGCACTGGCTGCGCTCGAGAGCCTGCGTGCGGGCTGAACCCGCCGCCGGTCCGCTTCAGTTCGGCAAGCCTTGGGCCAGGGCCCATGCCACGTGCTCAGCCAGCAGGAGGCTGGCATCTGTCAGGGCCTGGCTCAAGGCCTGTCGCAGGGCCGGAGAATCAGCCGATGAAGCGGCAAGCGCATTGCCCATGCCCACCGCCAGGTTGCGCCGCCAACGCTCGTAGCCGATGCGCCGGATCGCCGACCCCTCAGTCCGGCGCAAGAACTCGGCTTCGTCCCAGGCCCACAGCGCCAGCAGAGACGCCCCCGCCCAATGTCCACGAACCTCGAAATCAGCCAGTTCGCTGCGCTGGGCATATTTGTTCCATGGGCAGATCAACTGGCAGTCGTCACAGCCGTAGATCCGGTTGCCAATCAAGGGCCGCAGCGCCTCAGGAATCGGCCCCTCGTGTTCGATCGTCAAGTACGAAATGCAACGGCGCGCGTCCAGGCGCTGGGGCCCGACGATGGCACCCGTCGGACAGGCCGAGATGCAAGCCTCGCACGCGCCGCAGTGTGCACTGGCGGCCTCGGTTTCCGGCAATGCCACATCGACGAAGATCTCGCCGAGAAAATACATGGAGCCGGCGTCGCGAGACAGATTGAGGGTGTGCTTGCCGCGCCAGCCCAGACCGCTGCGGCTGGCCAACTCCACCTCCATCACAGGCGCTGAATCGGTGAACACCCGATGGCCGAGGGGTCCGATGCTGGTCGCCAGAAACCCCGCCAGGCGCAGCAAGCGCTGGCGCATGACCTTGTGGTAATCGCGGCCTCGGGCGTAAACCGACACGACGGCCGTGTCAGGCTGGGCCAAGCCCTGCCACTCCACAGCCTGCCATCCCTCCCCCGTGCTTGCTGGCAAGTAGTTCATTCTTGCGGTGATCACGCTCAGCGTCCCGGGCAGCAGCTCAGCCGGCCGCGCACGCATCAGGCCATGACGAGCCATGTAGCCCATCGTGCCGTGGAAACCCGCATCCAACCATGCCTGCAAGCCAGGTTCGGCACGGCTCAGGTCCACACCGGCCACGCCGATCTGGGAGAATCCCAACGCACGCCCATGCTCGCGCAAACGCGCCACGATACCCCTGCCCCATTCGCCATCTTGAACCATCCGTTGATTCTAGAAACTCGCACACTGCTTTGGGCCGATGAAGCCGCTTGTGCAGCCTTTGCTGCGCGATTGGCGGCCCAGCCGGCCATCGCCAACGCCTGCATCGAGCTCGATGGCCCGCTCGGGGCCGGCAAGACCACTTTTGTCAGACACCTGCTGCGGGCGCTCGGCGTCACCGGGCGCATCAAGAGCCCGACCTATGCCGTGGTGGAGCACTACGAACTCGAATCAAACCACGGCAGACTTCCCGTCGCCCACTTCGATTTCTATCGCTTCGGCGACCCCCGTGAGTGGGAGGACGCGGGCTTTCGCGATGTTTTCGGCCAGCCCGGCCTGAAGCTCTGCGAGTGGGCGCAGAACGCGGGCGTGATGCGGCCCCAGGCTGATCTCTGCCTGCGCATCGAGCCGCAGACCGATGAACAGCGCGTGATTCAGGCCACGGCCAGCACGCCCACCGGCGTGGCGCTGCTCGCATGAGGCGGCGCACTGCGCTCTCCAGCCTCGGCCAGTTGGCACTGCTGCTGGGACCGGCCCGACTGGCATTCGGTGCCACCATCGTCTCGGTGCGGGTCTGGCCTGCGGCCGACTACACGCGCGTCACCATTGAGTCCGACACGGCCTTGGCCGCCAAGCACTTCGTGACCGAGGGGCCGCAAAGGCTGGTCGTGGACATCGAAGGACTGGAGTTGAGCACGGCGTTGCGGGAACTCGTCGGCAAGGTGAAGTCGGACGATCCCTACATTGCCGGAGTGCGCGTCGGTCAGAACCAGCCGCGGGTGGTGCGCCTGGTCATCGATCTGAAGCAGCCGGTCAAACCGCAACAGTTCACCCTCACCCCGGTGGCCGCCTATCAGCACCGGCTGGTGTTCGACCTCTACCCCGCCGAACCCGCCGATCCCCTGCTCGCCCTGATCCGCGACAAGGTGCAGGCCGAGCGCGACGCCGCCCAGTCGGTCGAAGATGCGCTGGGCGAGTTCATCGGCAAAGTCGATCGGCCCCTGGCCATCACTGAAGCGGCGCGGCAACCCAACGCACCGCTGACCGCCCCCAGTCCGCCACCGGGCCAGAGCGGACCACCGCCCGCGCCGCCCACGGCCGCGCAGCGCGACCGGATCAACCGCCTGATCATCGTGGCCATCGACCCCGGCCATGGCGGCGAGGACCCCGGGGCGATCGGGCCCAGCGGCCTGCGCGAGAAAGACGTCGTGTTGCGCATCGCCAAACAACTGCGTGACCGGCTCAACAGCAAGCCGGGCATGCGCGCCATGTTGACCCGCGACGCCGACTTCTTCGTCCCGCTCCAGGAGCGCGTTGCCAAGGCCAGGCGCGTGCAGGCCGATCTGTTCGTCTCGGTCCATGCCGATGCGTTCTTCACGCCCGAGGCCCGAGGCGCCAGTGTGTTCGCACTCAGCGACCGCGGCGCCACCAGCGCTGCAGCACGCTGGATGGCCCAGAAAGAAAACGCCGCTGACGTGGTGGGTGGCGTGAACGTGGCGACCAAGGATGCCCAGGTGCTGCGCACCCTGCTCGACATGAGCACAGCCGCCCAGATCAAGGACAGCCTGCGCGTGGGCCACGAGGTCTTGTCACGCATCGGCACGGTGGGCAGGCTGCACAAGCGCAGCGTCGAGCAAGCTGGCTTCGCCGTGCTCAAGGCCCCGGACATTCCGTCCATCCTGGTGGAGACGGCCTTCATTTCCAACCCGGAAGAAGAAGAAAAGCTGCGCGACCCGGACTACCAGCAGCGCCTGGTCGAGGCCCTGTTCAGCGGCATCGAGCGCTATTTCGCCCGCAATCCGCCATTGGCCCGCAATCGTCAGCTCTGAGCCGGTGCCAACGCCGCGCTCGCGGCAGGCAACAGGCTTGCCCGCAGCGCCCCGCGCAAGGCATTGCAAACCAGCCAATCCTCGGCACTGGCCAGTTCTTGCCGCCAGATCGTTCGCTCGCTGGCCTGCCAACGCGGATCGGCCAGCACGGCAGCGCGCATCACCCCGGGCAACACGCCGTCCGAGAGTGGCGGCGTGATCCAGCGACCGGCCAGCCGGACAAACACATTGCTGCGCCCCCCTTCCAGCAGGCGGCCATCGGCAGAAAACAACAGGCTGTCAAACGCGCCCTGTGCCTCAGCCGCGCGAACCGCCGCGTCATAGTGCTGGCGCAGCGTGGTCTTGAAGCCTGCCAGAGGACGCGGCTCAGGCAAGGCCGCGTCGGCGATCACCAGACCCACCGTGCCATCTTCGGGACCTGACAACACCAGCGGCGTCAATGGCACATGGCTGAGCTGCATCTGGCCATCTGAGCGCAGCGCCAACCTGAGGCGATGCGACTGACTGGCATCGAGCTCGGCAAGCCGCTCATCCAGCAAGGACTCGGCTGCCGCCGGATCAAACGCAAAGCCCAGGCGTGCCGCACTGCCTGCCAGACGGCGCAGGTGGTTCCTGCGCATCGGCAGGCTGCCCTGCACGCAAAGCAAGGTCTCGAACAGTTCGAAGCCTGGATCCACGGTGGTCAGAAACCGCGCCTTGAGCCGACATTCGGCCCATTCATCGGCCGCGACGCTGTCCAGCACGATGCCGGCCCCCACACCCATGCGCAGGGGGCTGCACCCGCCCGCTGGCGGCCCCAGCACCAGCGTCCGGATGGCCACCGACAGGCACAGATCCCCCAGGGCGCGGCCCTCCGTGGCGGGCTCCATCCACCCCAGGGCACCGCAGTACAGGCCCCGGGGGGTGCTCTCCAGCGTCTGGATGAGCTGCATGGTGCGCCGCTTGGGCGCACCGGTGATCGAGCCACAAGGAAAACTTGCCCTGAGCAGGGCCGGAAAATCGACGTCGGCTTGCAGCGTGGCACGCACCGTCGACGTCATCTGGAACACCGTGGCATAGGGCTCGACCGCGAACAAGGCCGGAACCGTCACCGTGCCCAGTTGCGCAATGCGACCCAGATCGTTGCGCAACAGGTCGACGATCATCAGGTTCTCGGCCCGGTTCTTTGCATCAGCCGCCAATGCCAAACCTTGCGCCCTGTCAGCCGCTGGATCGGCCAGCCGGGCTGCGGTGCCCTTCATAGGCCGCGCAGTCACCTGGCCGGCGTGGACCTCGACGAACAGCTCAGGCGACAGGGACAGCACATGCTCCAGGGCAGGTTGGGCTGGGTCAGCCGAGTCAGCGCCATTGGCCATGGCAGGCAACGCCAGCAGCGCCCCGAAGGCCACCGGCTGCCGCATGCGCAGCCGCCGATACAGCCCCACGGCGCTGCCGTGGGCCTGGCCCGTGAGGCGATAAGTGAAATTGACCTGATAGGTCTCGCCACGCCGGATGGCTTGATGGATGTCGTCGATGGCCGAATCGAACTCGGCGCGGCTGACCGATGCCTGCAGATCCATCACCCCAGCCACCGTGGGCTGCCTTTGCCCATCCAGCGCCAGCAGCAGGTCGGCCACGGCGGCTTGATCAAGCCGTTGCATCTGTCGAAACACCAACAGGCGCAACGCAGGGCGCGGCCCGTCAGGTGCAAGCGTGGGCATCACACCTTGCAGCGCCATGCCCCACTCGTAGTCAGCCATGACCACCAGATGCAGACCGCGAGCCTGATCAGCGCGAGCGGCCGCCCAGATCATGTCCAGGGTTTCGGGCGCCTCACAACGATGCTCTCCGACCCATCCGGTGTACAGGCGGCTGCGCGCCGAGCCGGCGTCCTGGCTGCTGGAAAGGTTCATCTCGTCCAGCAGCGCAAAGGCTTCACCAATGTCGGGCGCCTTCCACGGCAGCGAAGTCACCGCTCAGGCCCGTCGGGCAAGTCGTGTCTTCAGGGCCCCAGCCAGCACCACCAGCCCGGGGATGAGGATCATGGCCCAGATGATCTTCTCCAGATTGAGCTTGATCCAGGGCACATTGCCGAACCAGTAGCCCGCCAGCAGCAAACCCACGACCCACAGCACGCCACCGACCAGATTGAACAGGG
>CALRVU010000109.1:0-8105 GCA_943371685.1 Bordetella parapertussis
AGCAAGGGCAACCTGATTGCCCTGGACGCCAAGTTCAACTTCGACGCCAACGCCCTGTTCCGCCATCCCGAGATCGTGGCTTACCGCGACCTCGACGAAGAAGACCCGGCTGAAGTCGAAGCCAGCAAGTTCGACCTGGCTTACATCAGCCTGGACGGCAACATCGGCTGCCTGGTGAACGGCGCCGGTCTGGCCATGGCCACCATGGACACCATCAAGCTGTTCGGCGGCGAGCCGGCCAACTTCCTGGACGTCGGCGGCGGCGCCACCGCCGAGAAGGTCACCGAAGCCTTCAAGATCATGCTGAAGAACCCGGACGTCAAGGGCATCCTGGTCAACATCTTCGGCGGCATCATGAAGTGCGACACCATCGCCCAGGGCGTGATCACGGCCTGCAAGGCGGTGAACCTGTCCGTGCCGCTGGTGGTGCGCATGAAGGGCACCAACGAAGACCTGGGCAAGAAGATGCTGGCCGAGTCCGGCCTGCCCATCATCGCCGCCGACACGATGGCCGAAGCGGCCACCGCCATCGTCGCCGCCGTCAAGTAAGCCCTGCGCCAAGGAAAACGATATGTCGATCTTCATCAACAAAGACACCAAGGTCATCACCCAGGGCATCACGGGCAAGACCGGTCAGTTCCACACCCTGGGCTGCCAGGCCTATGCCAACGGCAAGAATGCCTTTGTCGCCGGCGTGAACCCCAAGAAGGCCGGCGAGTCCTTCTCCGACATCCCCATCTACGCCTCGGTCAAAGAGGCCGCTGGCCAGACCGGCGCCACCGTGTCGGTGATCTACGTGCCGCCCGCCGGCGCTGCAGCCGCCATCTGGGAAGCCGTTGAAGCCGACCTGGACCTGGCCATCTGCATCACCGAAGGCATCCCTGTCCGGGACATGCTGGAAGTGCGCAACAAGATGAAGGCCAAGGAAGCCGCCGGTGGCAAGCGCACCCTGCTGCTGGGCCCCAACTGCCCTGGCCTGATCACGCCTGAAGAGATCAAGATCGGCATCATGCCCGGTCACATCCACCGCAAGGGCCGGATCGGCGTGGTCTCGCGCTCGGGCACGCTGACCTATGAAGCCGTGGCACAGCTGACCGAAATCGGTCTGGGCCAGTCGTCGGCCGTGGGCATCGGTGGCGACCCCATCAACGGCCTGAAGCACATCGACGTGATGCGCGCCTTCAACGACGATCCTGACACCGACGCCGTGATCATGATTGGCGAGATCGGCGGCCCGGACGAGGCTGAAGCCGCCATGTGGTGCAAGGCCAACATGAAGAAGCCGATCGTCGGCTTCATCGCTGGCGTGACGGCCCCGGCCGGCAAGCGCATGGGCCATGCTGGCGCCCTGATCTCTGGCGGTGCCGACACGGCCGATGCCAAGCTGGCCATCATGGAAGAGTGCGGCTTCACCATCACCCGCAACCCGTCGGAGATGGGTCGCCTGCTGAAGGCCCTGCTGTAAGGCCGCCTGCCTGCTGGCACCCGCCAGCAGCGCCCCCACCGAAAGGCCACGATATCGTGGCCTTTTTTCTTGCCGCCCCCCCCCCCCCGGATCTGTAGTTTCACTCACTGCACAGGGGCGGGTTCACCCTAAACTCACGCCCCGGTACAACCTCGCTAGAAAGCCCACTGATGGAACAGTTCATGCACGCCGATTTCTGGATCGCCGTCGGCCAGATCATCATGATCGACATTCTGCTGGGGGGCGACAACGCCGTCGTGATTGCCCTGGCCTGCCGCAAGCTGGCGCCCGCGCAACGCACCAAGGGCATCTTGTGGGGTACCGCCGGCGCCATCGTCCTGCGGGTCGTGCTGATCTTCTTCGCACTGACGCTGCTCGCGATTCCCTTCCTCAAACTGGCCGGCGCCGCGCTGCTGGTCTGGATCGGCGTCAAGCTGATCGCGCCGGACGGTGACGACGATCACAGCAACGTCGAAGGCAGCGACAAGCTCTGGGGCGCCGTCAAGACGGTGATCGTGGCCGACCTGGTGATGAGCGTGGACAACGTGATCGCCATTGCCGGCGCTGCCCAAGGCGCCGGCGGCGACCATCAGATGCCGCTGGTCGTGTTCGGCCTGCTGGTCAGCATCCCCATCATCGTCTGGGGCAGCCAACTGGTCATCAAATTGATGGATCGTTTCCCGTTGATCATCACCATCGGCGGCATGCTGCTGGGCTGGATCGCCGGCACGATGTGCGTCAGCGACCCTGCCGTGCTGGGCTACCTGCCGACCCTGCCGCCCGCCCGGGAAGGCATGGCCCCAGAGGTGATTTCCACCGTTCGCTACGCGGCCGGCATCACGGGCGCGCTGCTGGTTCTGGCCATCGGCAAGTGGGTCGCGTCGCGCAGCAAGGCCGTCGAGAGCTGATCTTCGGGGGCTCCCAGGCCCGCGCACCCTGTGTTAAGGTTTGATGAAACCACACGGGGAGGACGGTGACATGGTCACTGCACGCGCTGGGCTTTGGCAGCATCTGGCACGCCGGCTACGCCGAGCCGCCCCGAAGGCGGCCGACAGCCAGCCCCCGGAGTCGGGCCACGACGGCACCGCACCGCCGGCGCAGGCGCAGGCGCAGACCCCACGCTCGATCGGCGGCTTCGCGATCCAGCGCACCCATGCGCGGGGACCCCAGGGTGAGCTGCATCTGGCCACCCACCCGGCCACCCGGGTGCCGGTGGCCCTCAAGACCGTCACCTTCCATGGCGACGAGCGCACCAAGGAGCGCTTCCTGCAGGAGTCCGCGGCGGCCTCGCGGCTGGTTCATCCGCACATCGTCACCACCTATGCCTGTGGCATCGACACCACCGGCCCCAAGCCCGTGGGCTGGATCGCGATGGAGTGGGTCAGTGGCGGCGACCTCAGCCCGCATGCCCAGGCCGACAACCTGCTGCCGCCGGCCTTGGTCCTGCAGATCGGCATCGCCTTGGCCGAGGCGCTGGCCCATGCCCACCGGGCCGGGGTCATCCACCGTGACCTCAAGCCCACCAATGTCCTGTTCAACCCAGGCTCCGGCCTGCTCAAGCTCAGCGACTTCGGCTGTGCCCACCTGAATGACGCCGAACGCAGCCGCAGCGGCCTGATCATCGGCACCCCGTTCTACATGGCTCCCGAGCAACTCAGCGGCATTCCCGTGGACGGGCGATGCGACCTCTATGCGCTGGGCATGCTGATGTTCGAACTGCTGACCGGCCGCTTGCCATTTGCCCATGCGTCGCTGGGCGAGACCCTGGCCGCCATCGCCACCGAGCCCGCCATGCCGCTGAGCCTGGCCCGCCCTGAACTGCCGGCGCTGCTCAGCGACGTGCTGGCCCGGTTGCTGGCCAAGCGCCCGGCCGATCGGCATGCTGACGGAAAAGCACTTGCACACGAACTGCGCATGTTGTTACAGCCTTGCAATGCACTTTCGCCGATTCTCTCGACTACTTCACGTGCAGCACCGGCAATGCGGCCCTAGTCCAAGCACAATGCCCGAGTTTCACTCTCGATTTCCTTCAGGATCTTCAACCCGTGCCCCTTCTCTTCAGCTACAGCAGTGCGCTTGACACCGGCAAGGCCTGGCAGAACAACGAAGACGCGCTGCTGGTCGATCCTGCGCTGTCGCTGTGTCTGCTGGCCGATGGCATGGGCGGCTACAACGCCGGAGAGATCGCCAGTGAATTGGCGATCCAGACGTTTCACAAAGAGTTCCGCGAGTGGGTCTCGCAACTCAGCTCCGCGCCAACTGTTGCGCAGGTGCAACAGTCTCTGATTCGCGCCGCGCAGCAGGCCAACCACGCGGTGTACCTGGCAGCGCAGACCATCCCCGAGTACAACGGCATGGGGACCACCCTGGTGGCAGCCCTGCTCGGCCGCGAGCAGGTCTGGGTCGGGCACCTGGGCGACTCGCGGGCCTATCGCTGGCGGGCTGGCCAACTGGAGCAGCTCAGCCGCGACCACTCCCTGCTGCAAGAGCAGATCGACGCCGGGCTGCTGTCACCTGAAGAAGCGCTTTACGCCACCCACCGCAACCTGGTGACGCGGGCCGTAGGCGTGGAACCCGAAGTGGTGCTAGATGTAACAGAGCACCGGTTGCAGGCCCATGATTTGCTTTTGCTGTGTTCAGATGGCCTGTCCGACATGCTCACGGATTTCCGCATCGCAGAGGTCTTGCGACTCCATCAGAATATTGAGGCAGCGGCTCGCGCGCTGGTAGAAGCCGCCAACGCGGCCGGCGGTCGCGATAACATCGCGGTCGTTCTGGTCCGCGCCACCGCTGAGTGAGGCGTTCGCGAACGCGGGCATTACGAGGTAATTCATGGGCAAGCTGGTTGTATCACTCGATAACGTGGTTCTGAAGGAGGTCGCCATCCTGAAGGAGCGCACGACCCTGGGCCGGCGTCCCTACAACGACATCGTCATCGACAACCTGGCCGTCAGCGGCGAGCACGCCGTGCTGCTGGCGGTGGGCGAGGACGTTTTCCTTGAAGACCTGAACAGCACCAACGGCACTTACCTCAACGGCAAGGCCATCAAGAAGCAGCTGCTCTCCCACAACGACTCGATCGAAGTGGGCAAGTACCGGCTCAAGTACTTCTCGGCCGAGGTGCCTGACTACGAGAAGACGATGATCTTGCGCACCGGCAGTTTCGCGCCCCACCGTCCAGCAGCACCCGCCATCCAGACGTTGCCGGCCACCATCAAGGTGCTCAACGGCGGCGCTGCCGGCCGCGAGGTCCTGCTCTCCAAGGCCGTGACCACCGTCGGCAAGCCCGGCACGCAGGTCGCGTCCATCGCCAAGCGCCCGACCGGCTATGTGCTGTCCCACGTCGAGGGCGAACTCCGCCCCAGCGTCAACGGCGACACCGTGGGTGAAGGCGTCAAGGCGCTGAAGAACGGCGACATCATCGAGCTGGCCGGCACCCAGATGCAGTTCATCCAGGGCTGATGCGGCCTGCCCTGCCCCGAGCCACCTGGCTGGCGGGGCTGGCCTTGGCCCTGCTGGGCTTGTGGCATGCCATCGTGGCCCCCATCGGGCCGATTGCGCGGCTCGACCTGACCATCGACGACCTGCTGCAGCGCCGCCTGCAAGCCACCGGCCCCCACCCGGATGTGGTCATCGTCGACATCGACGAGGCCAGCCTCCAGGCCATCGGCCGCTGGCCCTGGGACCGGCGCCAGCTGGCCCTGCTCAGCACCGAGCTGCTGCAACGCCAGCAGATCGCCGTGCTCGGCTTTGACCTGGTGTTCCCCGAAGCCTCCTCGTCCGACGCGCAGCTGGCCGCCGCCTGGCAGGGCCAGCCGGTGGTGACCGGCTTCTACTTCACGGCCGACCGCGCCGGCCACCGCAGCGGCAGCTTGCCACCCCCCATGGCCCGGCTTGCGCCCGATGTGCAGCTGGCAGGGTTGCCCGCCTGGACCGGCCATGCCACCAACGTGGCCGTGCTGACCCAGGCCGCGCCGCAATCCGGCTTCTTCAATGTCGTTCCCGACGCCGACGGCCTGGTGCGCACGGTACCGGCCGTGGCGGTGATCGAGGGCCAGCTGCACCCGTCACTGGCCCTGGCCATGCTCCGCCAGGCCAGTGGTCAGCCGCAGATCAAGCCGGTTCTGCATGATCTGGCCGGTGACCCGTCGCGACGCGTGCTGACCGGCCTGCAGCTGCAACTGCCCGGCGAGGCGACCAGGATGCTGCCACTCGACGAGCGGGGCGCCTTGCGCGTGCCCTTCAACGGTCCGGGCGGCCCCAGTGGCGGCAGTTTCCAGTACATCAAGGCGGCCGATGTGATCCTGGGCCGGCTGCCCGCCGCCAGCCTGCGCGGCAAGCTCGTGCTGGTCGGCAGCTCGGCCCCCGGCCTGGGCGATCTGCGGCCCACCGCGGTCCACAGCGCCATGCCCGGCGTCGAGATCCATGCCGCCCTGCTGGCTGGACTGCTCGCGGGGCCCTTGCCCCACCGGCCGGCTTGGGCGCCGGGCTACGAGGCCTGCCTGATCCTGCTCAGCCTGCTGAGCATCGGATGGGTGGCCAGCCGCGCCAGCGTGCCCGTCGCCTTGGGCGGCACCGTGGCCGTGGCCACAGGCTTGATCGCGGCCCATCTGCTGCTGCGCCATGCCGGGGGCCTGATCCTGCCGGTGGGCAGTGCCCTGCTGCTCAGCCTGCTGCTGGCCGCCCTGCTGGCCGCGCGCGGCTACCTGCGCGAATGGCACGACCGGCGCTCGCTGCTCCACCTGTTCGACCAGTACCTGCCCCCCGAGCGGGTGCGCGAGCTGGCCCGCGACCCCGACTTTGCCCACCACCCCGCTGCCAACCGCGAGCTGACGGTGATGTTCTGCGACCTGCAGGGCTTCAGCACCCTGGCTGAGCACCTGCCGCCGCTGGCCCTGCGCGACCTGCTCAACCAGTACTTTTCCACCGCCACCCGCATCGTCCACGCCCACCAGGGCACGCTGGACAAATTCATCGGCGACGCGGTGATGGCCTTCTGGGGCGCACCGCAAACCCAAGCTGACCATGCCGCCCGCGCGGTGCGAGCCGCCCTGGCCCTGGCCGATGCGGCCGGGCCGCTGAACGCGGAACTGGCCGCCCGAGGCTTGCCCGGCATCCGCTTCGGCATCGGCCTGGCCAGCGGCATCGTCTGCGTGGGCGACCTGGGCTCGGCGCTGCGCCGCAGCTATACCGCCGTGGGCGATGCCGTCAACGTGGCCGCCCGGCTCGAATCATTGACCCGCGAACTGGGGGTGGGCCTGCTGGTGGCCGACAGCACCCGCGCGCTGTGCGCCACCGATCTGCCCGACGTGGCCTGGGCCCAGGTGGCCGAAAGCCCGATCCGGGGCCGCGAACAATCCGTGACAATTGTCACGCCCGTGCGCCTGTCAACAGGCTGTCAAGCGTTTCAGAGCGAACAAGTCCACAACTGGACGCTTGCGCAAGCTGCCGCCCGCGGCGACGATCTCACCCTGGCCCGGGCCCACCTGGCGCGGCTGCACGACTTGCCCATTTCATCCCCTCCCAGCGCCTTGGCTCACTCTGAAACCCCCACCCTGCCGGCCGATCTGGCCGTGCTGGTCCACGGGCTGGAACAGCGCCTTGCCCGCGCCAGTTCCAGCACAGGCGCGCTCGCGCCATGAGCATCCGCGTCCTCGGTTGCTCGGGCTCCATCGCCCGTGGTTGCCGCACCACAGCCTTTCTGCTCGACGACGACATCCTGATCGACGCCGGTACCGGTGTGGGCGATCTGGGGCTGGACGAACTCAGCCGCATCGACCACATCCTGCTCAGCCACGCCCACCTGGACCATGTGCTGGGCGTGCCCCTGCTGGCCGACAGCGTGATGCGCCGCCGCGCCGGCCGCCCGCCGATCCAGGTCCATGCCCTGCCCGAGACACTGGACGTGCTGCGCAAGCACCTGTTCAACGACCAGCTCTGGCCCGACTTCACCCGCCTGCCGCGCGCCGACGAGCCCGTGCTGAGCCTGGTGCCGCTGCAACTGGGCGACACCCTGAGCCTGGGCGCCGCCCAGCGCCAGATCACCGTGCTGCCCGCCCGCCACAGCGTGCCCGCCGTGGGCTATGCCGTGGCCGGCGGCAGCGGCTGGTGGGTCTACACCGGCGACACCGGCCCCAACCCGGCGCTGTGGCAGGCCCTCAAAGGCCGCACCGTCAGCCACCTGGTCATCGAGATCGCGTTCCCCGAGTCAGAGCGGGCGCTGGCCTCCGCCAGCCAGCATCACTGCCCGTCCACCCTGGCCGACGAGCTGCGCCACGCGCCACCCGGCTTGCAGGTGCAGCTCACCCACATCAAGCCTGGCGAAATGCCCGCCGTGATGGCCGAGCTGCACCGCCGGCTGCCTGACGTGGCGCTGCAGACCCTGAGGGCTGGGCAGCGCTTCGTGGTGGGTCGGCCGGACGCTGTCTTGAACGCGGCAAGCTTGGCGCCTGCGCACTGACAATTTTTGTCACCAGACCCGACGCACTCACAGAAAGCGTCAGGCCGAAATGACAAAAAGCGTCACCAAGACCCACCAGCTCTGCAAGCCACCCGGCCGCGCAAGCTGGCACGACTCTCGCTAATACCCTTTGCACCCTTCTCTGGCACCAACCCGCCACCCACAGCTTTCAGGAGATCA
>CALRVU010000110.1:0-8100 GCA_943371685.1 Bordetella parapertussis
CTTGAGGAAGTCGACCAACTCCTTGACCTCTTCCTTGGCCTCGTCGCAGCCCGCCACGTCAGCAAAGGTGGTGGTGTTGTTGGCTTCGTCCAGCATGCGGGCCTTGGACTTGCCGAAGCTGAACGCTCCGCCCTTGCCACCGCCCTGCATCTGGCGCATGAAATAGATCCACACGCCGATCAGCAGCAGCATCGGTCCCCAGTTCAGCAAGATGCTGGTCAGGAACGATGGCTCTTCCCGAGCGCGCACGTCGAACTTCACACCGTTGTTGATCAGGTCACCCGACAGCCCACGATCCAGCACCGTGCCCGTCGTGCGGATCTTCCGCTCATCGGTGGTCACGGCACTGATCTCGATGCTGCCCATGCCCTCCTGGATGGTCACGCTCTTGATGCGCTTGTTGCGCACCTCTTCAAGAAACTCCGAGTAGCCAATCTGGCCGCTCTGAGCCGACACGCGGTCGAACTGCTTGAAAACGGTGAAAAGCACCAACGCAATCACCAGCCAGACGGCGATCTTCGAAATCCACTGATTGTTCACCGCGGCTCCTTCAATTGATTCATATCCACGCGACCGGCAGGAAAATGCCGACCTGGCCGCTCCACCGCATATGGGGTTGATTCTAGTGCAGTCAATAGCCAGCACTCTGCCTGATGTCAAAACCTTGAAAGCGCCATGGAAGCCACGCATTCACGGCGTTTTCCCGGCACTTTCAACGCTTCTTCAGACCCATTCCAACCAAAAAGGTTTCAGCGGATTTGTCGCGCGAGGACTTGGGCTTGAAGGGCTTGACGACCCGGAAGTTCTCGCGGAACAAGCGGACCAGCGTGTCGTAACCGCCGCCGTGGAACACCTTGGCCACCAGGGCGCCTTCAGGCTTGAGGTGACGGGAGGCGAAGTCGATGGCAAGTTCGATCAGGTGCTCGATGCGAGCCGCATCGGCGCTGGCGATGCCTGACAGATTGGGAGCCATGTCGGACACCACCACGTCCACCGCGCGACCCGCCAGCGCAGCCTCCAGTTCGTGCAGCACCGCGTCCTCACGAAAATCACCCTGGATGAAGTGCACGCCTTCAATCGCCTCGAATGGAAGGATGTCCAGTGCGATGATGGTGCCATCCAGCTCCCCCGATGCGGCGCCACCCACGCCAGCCACCTTGGGCGCAAACTGGCGGCGCAGGTACTGGCTCCAGGCGCCGGGCACGGCGCCGAGATCGACGACGACCTGCCCAGGCCGGATCAACTGGAAGGCCTCGTCGATCTCCTTGAGCTTGTAGGCCGCGCGGGCGCGATAGCCATCCTTCTTGGCCATTCGCACCCAAGGGTCGGTCAGGTGCTCGTTGAGCCAGGCCTTGTTCAATTTTTTGCTTTTGGTGTTCGTTTTCATCTTGAGGAGATAATACGGCGATGCCTGCGATTCAACTGACACCCGCGATCCGTAAGGAAAAGCGGGGCGAAGCCCATCACCTCGACCCCGTGGTGATGATTGGCGCTGAGGGTCTCACCCCAGCCATCCTGAAAGAAACCGACGCCGCCCTCAAGGCCCATGGCCTGATCAAGGTGCGTGTGTTCTCGGACGATCGGGTCAACCGCGAGGCGATGTTGACCCAACTCGCCACCGAACTGAATGCTGCACCGGTGCAGCACATCGGAAAGCTTCTGGTGCTCTGGCGCCCGATTCCCGAGAAGGTGGAGGTCGAAAGAGAAGACCGCAAACCTGGCCCGCGCACGGTCAAGCTGGTGACCTTCTCCAAGAACGGCAGCGGACGCCCCACGGTCAAGAAAGTTCAGGTCTTCGGCAATGAACGCCTGACCGCAGGCGGCATGGTCAAACGATCCAAAGCCAGGCCGACCAGCGTGAAGAAGCGGGCTCAGAGCCAAGACTGAAATCGATCAGCGCTGGACTCAGGCCTTGCGCCATGCCAGCGCAGCGACGAGCAGGATCTTCAAGCCGAACAGCCCCAGGCTGACGGCATGGAGCTGCCCGAAAGTCCAGGCCCCTGCGCCCTCGCGGGCCTGCACCATCATTGGTTGCAAGCCATAGTAACCAGCCACCGTGCAGAATACGGCGCCCAAGGGCAACGCCAGATCTGCACCGAAACGCACCCGGTCCACCGGCGCCGCCGGGCCCACGCGGCGGGCGACCATCACCATCAAGGCCCCCATGACCAGACTGCTGGGAGCTTCATGGGCGAACAACCACGCGACCACACGGGCCGCATCGGCACGCTGCAGAGTGGCAAACGCGGCCGGTGCCGCCACCAGGGCAATGCAGATCAGGAAACCCAACCAGAACCCTGGCAGCATGCGGCCGACACGGGTCAGCACCTTGTCCATCACAGGTAGCGGACGGCCATGATCTCGTAGTGGCGCACACCGCCGGGGGCACGAACCTCGGCCACATCGCCCACAACCTTGCCGATCAAGGCCCGCGAGATCGGTGAACTGATCGAAATCAAGCCCAGCTTCAGATCCGCTTCATCGTCGCCCACGATCTGGTAGGTGACCTGGTTGCCCGTGTCTTCGTCTTCCAGATCGACGGTCGTGCCAAACACGATCCGGCCACCCGCGTCCAGGGTCGACGGATCGATGATCTGAGCGGCAGCGAGCTTGCTTTCCACCTCGAGAATGCGACCTTCGATGAAGCCTTGCTTGTCCTTGGCCGCGTCGTACTCGGCGTTTTCCGACAGGTCGCCCTGGGCGCGGGCCTCGGCAATGGCCTGGATCACTGCATGCCGTTCAACCGATTTCAGCTGATGCAGCTCTGCCTTGAGTTTTTCAGCGCCGCGCTTGGTGAGTGGAATGGTGCTCATGTGTAGTGTTCAGGAATCGGAAAATGCAAACCGCCACCCGGATCCCATGGTCGGGAGTCGCGGGCGGCGGTGCGCGTGGAGCGAAGTTTAGTGCAGTTCAAGACGCCCAGCGCGAGCGCGGGCGCGCCAGATCACGACTCAGACCAAGGCCTTGTGGAGCTCTTGCAAGGACAGGACCTGCAGTCCATCCTGGTGCTTGAGCGCCTCGGTCGCCGCTTCACAACCGGCCATGGTCGTGTAGTAGGTGACGCGATTGGCCAGTGCGGCTGTGCGGATGTAGCGCGAGTCGGCAATCGCCGTGCGCGTCTCATCCACCGTGGTGAAGACGAGCTGGATTTCGCCAGCCTTGATCATGTCGGCAATGTGCGGCCGGCCGTCCTTGACCTTGTTGACCACCTTGACCGGCACACCGGCCGCCGCAATGGCCGCCGCCGTGCCACGGGTGGCCACCACATTGAAGCCCAGATCGGTCAGGTCACCGGCGATCTTGACCGCGCGGTCCTTGTCGTTGTTCTTGACCGTGATGACCACCGTGCCCTGCCGGGGCAAGCGCGAGCCAGCGCCCAGCTGGCTCTTCAGCATGGCCTCACCGAAGGTGTAGGCCACGCCCATCACCTCGCCCGTCGAACGCATTTCCGGGCCGAGGATCGGATCCACGCCCGGGAACTTGTTGAAGGGGAACACGGCCTCCTTGACGCTGAAGTAAGGCGGGATCACCTCATGTGGAGGCAAGCCGTCTTTGCCGCGCTGCTCCGCCAGGGTCTGGCCTGCCATGCAGCGAGCCGCAATCTTGGCCAGCTGCTGGCCGGTGGCCTTGGACACAAACGGCACGGTGCGCGATGCGCGGGGATTGACCTCCAGCACATAGACGATCGAGTCGTCGCCCTCGCCCTGGATGGCGAATTGCACATTCATCAGGCCGACCACCTTCAAGGCCTTGGCCATTTCGGCGGTCTGGCGCCGCAACTCGTCCTGCAAGGACTGGCTGAGCGAGTACGGCGGCAATGAGCAGGCCGAGTCGCCCGAATGCACGCCGGCCTGCTCGATGTGCTCCATGATGCCGCCGATCATCACCGCACCAGTGGCGTCGGCGATGCAGTCCACGTCGACCTCGATCGCGTCGTCCAGGAAGCGGTCCAGCAGCACCGGCGACTTCTCGCTGACGCGGACCGCCTCGCGCATGTAGCGCTCCAGGTCCTTGTCGCCGTGCACGATTTCCATGGCCCGGCCACCCAGCACATAGCTGGGGCGAACCACCAGGGGATAACCGATTTCCTGCGCCAGCTTCATCGCCGACTCTTCGGTCCGCGCGGTGCGATTGGGCGGCTGCTTCAGGCCCAGGGTGTGCAGCAGCTGCTGAAAGCGCTCACGGTCCTCGGCCACGTCGATCGAATCGGGCGAGGTGCCGATGATGGGCACGCCGGCGCGCTCCAGATCGAGCGCCAGCTTCAGCGGCGTCTGGCCACCGTACTGGACGATCACGCCAACCGGCTGCTCCTTGGCGACGATTTCGAGCACATCCTCCAAGGTCACCGGCTCAAAGTACAGGCGGTCCGAGGTGTCGTAGTCGGTCGACACGGTCTCGGGGTTGCAGTTGACCATGATGGTCTCGTAGCCATCCTCGCGCATGGCCAGCGCCGCGTGCACGCAGCAATAGTCAAACTCGATGCCCTGGCCGATGCGGTTCGGCCCGCCGCCCAGCACCATGATCTTCTTGTTGGTCGTCGGCTCGGCTTCGCACTCTTCGTCGTAGGTCGAATAGAGGTAGGCGGTCTCGGTCGCGAACTCGGCAGCGCAGGTGTCCACCCGCTTGTAGACCGGGCGCACATGGAGCGCATGGCGCTTGGCCCGCACTTCATGCTGATTGGTGCCCATCAGCTTGGCCAGACGACGGTCCGAGAAGCCCTTGCGCTTGAGGAAGTAGAGCTCGTCCTTGCTCAAGCTTTCCAGGGTGCGCTGGGCCACCATCTGCTCGGCCTGGATCAACTGCTCGATCTGCGCCAGGAACCAGGGGTCGATGGCCGTCTCGGCGAAGATCTCGTCGAGGCTCATGCCGATGCGGAAGGCATCGCCCACATACAAGATGCGCTCCGGTCCGGCTTCGCCGATCTCTTCAACGATCTCGTCGCGATCGGTCGAGCGCTCGCTCAGACCGTCGATGCCGGTCTCCAGGCCGCGCAGCGCCTTCTGGAAAGACTCCTGGAAGGTGCGACCCATGGCCATCACCTCACCCACCGACTTCATCTGGGTGGTCAGGTGCGCATCGGCGGCCGGGAACTTCTCGAAGGCGAAGCGCGGGATCTTGGTGACCACGTAGTCGATCGAGGGCTCGAAGGACGCCGGCGTCACGCCGCCGGTGATGTCGTTCTTCAGCTCGTCGAGGGTGTAGCCCACCGCCAGCTTGGCGGCGATCTTGGCGATCGGGAAGCCGGTGGCCTTGGAGGCCAGGGCCGACGAGCGCGAGACGCGCGGATTCATCTCGATCACCACCATCCGGCCATCGACCGGATTGATGGAGAACTGCACATTCGAACCACCGGTGTCCACACCGATCTCGCGCAGGATGGCGATCGAGGCATTGCGCAGCAGCTGGTATTCCTTGTCGGTCAGCGTCTGGGCCGGTGCCACGGTGATCGAGTCACCGGTGTGGATGCCCATCGGATCGAGGTTCTCGATCGAGCAGACGATGATGCAGTTGTCCGCCTTGTCGCGGACCACTTCCATCTCGTACTCCTTCCAGCCGATCAAGCTTTCTTCAATCAGCAGTTCCTTGGTCGGCGACAGGTCGAGGCCGCGCTTGCAGATCTCTTCGAACTCTTCAGGGTTGTAGGCAATGCCGCCGCCCGTGCCGCCCAGGGTGAAGCTGGGGCGGATGACCATGGGAAAGCCCGAGCCGCCGATGTCGGCCTGGATGCTCTTCTGCACCGCCCAGGCCTCCTCCATCGAATGGGCGATGCCGGATTTGGCCGATCCAAGGCCGATCTTGGTCATCGCGTCCTTGAACTTCAGGCGATCCTCGGCCTTCTCGATCGCGTGCTCGTTGGCGCCGATCATCTCGACGTTGTACTTGGCCAGCACGCCGTGCTTGTGCAGGTCCAGCGCGCAGTTCAGCGCCGTCTGGCCGCCCATCGTGGGCAGCACGGCATCAGGCCGCTCCTTGGCGATGATCTTCTCGACCACCTGCCAAGTGATGGGCTCGATGTAGGTGACGTCGGCCGTGTCGGGGTCGGTCATGATGGTGGCCGGATTGCTGTTGACCAGCACCACCTTGTAGCCCTCTTCGCGCAAGGCCTTGCATGCCTGCGCCCCTGAATAATCGAACTCGCAGGCCTGGCCGATGATGATCGGGCCAGCGCCGATGATGAGGATGGTCTTGAGGTCTGAACGTTTAGGCATGACTCTTTTAGATCTTGTAGGTTCTTAGGCGAGGCTGGCGGTGGCGAGCTTGGCACCGAATCCCAGGAACAGGCCGCCGACGCCGGCGCCAAGCAGGCTGGAGGTTCGACGCCGAGCGCGAAAGGCAGCCGCCAGGCGCACGCCAATGAAGATGAGCGCTGACAGGTAAAGCGCGCTGAAGAACTGGGCAATCGCGCCGAGGACGAAGAAGCTCAAACCCGGGTGCGCGAACGCCGGATCAACGAACTGCACGAAAAAAGACAGAAAGAACAAGATGGCCTTCGGATTGAGCAAGCTGATCAGCAAGGCCTTGCGAAACGGGCGCCCGACTTCCGGTGCCGGCGCAGCTTGATCCGCACCGCGTCCTGTCCAGCGCAGGACTGCCGCGCGCATCAACTGCAGCCCGACCCAAGCCAGGTAGGCTGCCCCGACATACTTGACCAGCAGAAAAAGCGCCGGCGATGCACGGAGCAAGGTTGCTGCACCGAGCGCCGTGAGCAACATCAGCACCGCGTCGCCAATGAACACCCCGCACGCCCCGGCATAACCCGCACGCACGCCCCGCTGCGCCGCCACGGAAAGCACGAAAATCGAATTGGGACCCGGCAGCAAGACGATGAAGATCACGCCGAGCACATAGGTCCAGAGGTCAGTGATGCCGAACATTCGTGTTTCCGTGGGCCCGTGCCGATTCGGCTCGGGCCGGGTTGCTCAGGATTTGCGTTGCGCCATCAGGTCGATGAAGCGATCGAACAGGTAGGCAATGTCGTGGGGCCCCGGCGATGCCTCCGGGTGGCCCTGGAAACAGAACGCCGGCTTGTCCGTCCAAGCCAAACCCTGCAAGGTGTTGTCGAACAGGCTGATGTGCGTCGCCTGCACATTGGCCGGCAAGCTGGACTCGTCGACCGCAAAACCGTGGTTCTGGCTGGTGATCGAGACCCGCCCCGTCGTCAACTCCTTGACCGGGTGATTGGCGCCGTGGTGGCCGAACTTCATCTTGAAGGTCCGGGCGCCGGCTGCCAGCGCCATGATCTGATGTCCCAGGCAAATGCCGAAGGTCGGAATGCCCGAGTCGATCAGGGTTGCGGCGGCGGCGATGGCGTAATCACACGGCTGCGGATCGCCCGGGCCGTTCGAGAAGAAGATGCCGTCGGGTTGCAGCACCAGGGCCTCGGCGGCCGTGCTGCGCGCGGGCAGCACGGTCACCTTGCAGCCGCGCTCGGCCAGCATGCGCAGGATGTTGTGCTTGACGCCAAAGTCGAACGCCACCACATGGAACCGGGCCTCGGCCAGTTCGCCGTAGCCGGGCGTGCCATCGGCGCGGGCCAGCTTCCACTCGGTCTGGGTCCAGGTGCTGGCCTGGGTGGCACTGACGACTTGCGCCAGATCCTGACCCGCCATGCTCTCAGCGGCACGGGCGCGGGCCAGAGCCGCATCCTGATCGACCTGCGTCACCACATGGCCCGCATCAAAACTCACGATGCAGCCATTCTGCGCACCGGTACGGCGCAGCAGACGCGTCAGGCGCCGGGTATCGATGTCCGCGATCGCCACGGTGTTCTCCGCACGGAGGTAGTCGGACAAGGTCTGCGACTGGCGGAAATTGGAGACTCGGACGGGCAGATCTTTGATGATCAGTCCGGCGGCATGGACTTTGGTCGCCTCGACATCCTCAGCATTGACACCGTAGTTGCCGATGTGCGGATACGTCAGGGTGACGATCTGCCGGCAGTAGCTCGGGTCAGTGAGGATCTCCTGGTAGCCGGTGAGTGCAGTGTTGAACACCACCTCACCCACTGTGTGACCGGCGGCGCCGATCGAGGTACCGAAAAAGACCGTGCCGTCTGCGAGTGCAAGGATTGCGGGGGGCAAGACGGGCAGCAAGGGGAAC
>CALRVU010000111.1:0-8057 GCA_943371685.1 Bordetella parapertussis
CACCCCTGTTCGGGTCAGACCCAGACCGTGGAACGACTCCGCTGATTCCTCCGGAATTGGTGTGCGCTTCGGCGGTCATGCCCCGTGTGGGCTGATGGGCCTGCACCCTGCAGGCGACAACCGAGGCCCACGCCCTCTCATCTCTTTGCCTGTTCACATCATGACCGAAGACGACAGCTGGAATGCTGGCGACATGGGTTGTGGTGAGCTCGTGCTTGAACTGCGCATGCGCCTCAAAGCCATGCCGGGGCAGGTGCTCAAGCTCACCGCCACCGACCCTGGCGCACCCGAAGACATCCCCGCCTATTGCCGCATGACTCGGCATGAGCTGGTGGCGGCTGCGCATCCGGCGTACTGGATCCGCGCCCGGCTTTCGAGCTGAATCAGTCCTCTCTCACCTTCAGACCCACTTACCCAACCCCTCAGGAGCATTTCATGGCCGGAAAATTCGTAGTCAGCCTGACCCATGGCAAGAACGACACCGACAAGGCGACCGTCGCCTTCGTCGTTGCCAATGCAGCGGTGGCGTCCGACAAGGACGCGCTGGTGTTTCTGTCGATCGAGGCCGTGCGCCTGTCGCAGCCCGGCTATGCCGATGACATCCATGAGGAAGGCTTTGCCGCGCTCAAGGACCTGATGGCCAACTTCGTCAAGGCCGGCGGCAAGATCTATGTCTGCTCGCCCTGCTTCAAGAAGCGCCAGCTCGACGAGACCAACCTGATCGAAGGCGCCGTGATCGTCGGCGGTGCCAAGCTGGTCGAGTTCATGGGTGAAGCCTGCCCCAGCCTGAGCTACTGAGGACCCGCGCGATGCAAAGCAACCGCCGCAATCTGCTCATCGGCACGGCCGGCCTGCTCAGCGTGGCTGCGCTGCGTCCGGTCATGGCCCAGACCCGCAAGCTGCGCTTTGGTGTGGGCCCGCTGCTGCCCAACCCGGAAGACACCAAGAAGGCCTACACCCCGGTGTTCGCCCATCTGGCCAAGCAACTCGGTGCGGACTTCGAACTCTTCGCCACCACTGACTGGGCCGGCATGGCCGTGGCCATGGCCTCGGGCAATCTGGACGTGGCGTGGATGGGCCCCTGGGGCTACATCATTGCCAACAACCAGACCGGTTGCCAGGCGGTGGCCACCGTCAAGTACGACGACAAGCCGATCTACCACGCCATCATCATCGGCCGGCCCGAACTGGTGGTGTCGAAGTTCCCCGAGGACACGCGCGGCATGAGCATGTCGTTTGCCGACGCGGGCTCGACCTCGGGTTGGCTGATTCCGAGCTACTACGCCAAGGACGTCTGGAAGATCGATCCCAAGGCCTACTGGAAGTACACCGAGGGTGCCACCCACGGAGCCAATGAAATGGCGGTGAGCAACGGGCAGGTGGACCTGGCCACCGACTTTGACCGCAACCGCAACGCGATGGTTGCGGCCGGTCGCGTCAAGGCCGATGCCAACAAGATCGTCTGGCAATCAGCGCCCCTGCCCAATGACGCCATCGCCCTGCCGGCCAATGCGCCGCGCGAGTTGGTGGCCAAGGTCCAGCAGGTGCTGACGTCCATCGACGCAGAGGCTGCCAAGATCCTGCTGCCCAACCGCTACACCGGTTTCGTGGCGGCCAGCCATGCCAGCTATGCCGACATCGAAAAGGCCGGTATCGCGGTGGGCAAGATCAAGCCGCGCGGGTGAGCGCGGTGGATGACGCGCTGGCCGGCTTGGACGCCCGGCCAGCGACCCAGCGCTGGCGCAAGGCGGCCATCTGGCTTGCCTTGCTGGCCTTCTACGTCGTGTGCTGGCGGCTGGCCGACATCGACCTGATGCGCCTGGTCAACGGCCTGCCCAAGATGTGGCGCTGGATCGCATCGGCCTGGCCGCCGGTCTGGACCGAGCTGCCCACCTTCTTGCTGCGCACGGCCGAGACCGTGGCCATGGCCGCGCTGGGCACGACAGCGGCCGTGCTGCTGGCGATCCCGATGGCCGTGCTGGCGGCACGCAACATCAGCCCCTGGCCGTGGGCCGTCGGGCCGGCTCGGCTGGTGCTGAACGCCCTGCGCGGCATTGACTCCTTCGTTTTCGCGCTGCTGTTCGTGGCGGCGGTCGGGCTGGGGCCTTTCGCGGGCGTGCTGGGGATCGCCCTGCACACCTGGGGCAGCGCGGCCAAGAACTTTGCTGATCACCTCGAAAACACCTCGCTGGAGGCTTACGAGGCCGTGCGCAGCACCGGTGCCTCACGCTCCATGGCCCTGGCCTATGCGGTGCTGCCGGATGTGTTGCCGGTGGGCTTGTCCACCGCCTTGTTCTGGTGGGAGTTCAATGTGCGCGCGTCCACCGTGCTGGGCGTGGTGGGCGCGGGTGGCATCGGGCAAGAGCTCAAGAGCAGCATGGACCTGCTGGACTTTCCGCGACTGTTCACGATCATTGCGGTGATCCTGATCGTCGTGACCCTGCTCGACCGCTTTTCGGGCTGGCTGCGCCAGCGGCTGACATGAGTGCGCCGCTGCTGCAGATCCGCGACGTCGGCCATGGCTATGGACGAGGTGCTGTTCTTGACGGACTGAGCTTCGACGTTCAGCGGGGTGAGTTCGTGGCGCTGCTCGGCCCCAGCGGTGCTGGCAAGACCACCCTGATCAAGTGCATCACCGGGCAGTTGCAGCCGCAGCGCGGGCAGGTGCTGGTGGGCGGCGCTGAGACGGCGCAGCTGCAAGGGCGGGACCGGCGCCGCGTGGCGGTGGTGTTCCAGCAGTTCAACCTGGTGCGGCGCCTTTCCGCGCTCGACAACGTGCTGGCGGGACGACTGGGCCATGTGCCTGCCTGGCGCGGCTGGACGCGGCAGTTTGATCGCGCCGACCGCCGCCTGGCGCTGCAGTGCCTGGAGCGCGTCGGCTTGCTGTCTGCCGCTGGCCAGCGTGCCGACACGCTCAGCGGCGGCCAGCAGCAGCGCGTGGCCATTGCCCGTGCGCTGGCCCAGCAGCCCGAGCTGATCGTGGCCGATGAGCCGGTCGCCAGCCTGGACCCGGCCATCAGCGCCGGCATCCTTGAGCTGCTGCAAGGCATCTGCCGGGACGACGGCGTGACCGTGGTCTGCAGCCTGCACCAGTTGCATCTGGCGCGGCAATACGCGCAGCGCCTGATCGGCCTGTCGGCTGGCCAGCTGCGCTTCGATGCCCGTGCCGATGCGGTGGATGCAGCCACCACCGCACAACTCTATGACCCCGCCTTTGCGGCGACTTGAACCGTCTGGACCTTCCATGAACGCCAGTACCGAACACACTCTGAACCCCGACGTCGCCTTTGATGGCGGCGACCTGGACTGCGGCAATGGCTTGCTGCTGCTGATCCGCAAGCACATCGACCCGCTGCCGCGCGGCGGCCTGCTGGAGATCCGCTCCACCGAGATTTCGGTGGACGAGGACCTGCCGGCCTGGTGCCGGATGACCAAGAACGAGCTGGTGTCCTGGACCAAGGTCGGCAAGCAGCGCAGCTTTCTGGTCTGCAAGGGGGCGCTGGCGGAGCGCACGGCCGGTCTGCCGGCCCAGCCCCGGGCGGCCAGTCCGCGCTCCGGTGAAGCGGCCAGTCCGCGTTCCGGAGATCCGGCGCCGCAGCCAAGACGCGAGCCGGTGGCTGCGCCCGTGGTGCCGCCGCTGGCCGTCACCGGCATGGGCAGCTGGCCGCGCCCGCGCTGGCTGGTCGATGCCATGCACGCCAGCGTGGAGGGGCGACTCGACGAGACCCGTTTCCAGGAGGCCGCCGACGACTCGGTGCGCCTGATCGTGGCCGCGCAGCAGCGCGCCGGCGCCACCATGTACACAGACGGCGAGCAGCGCCGCGACAGCTACGCCAGCTTTGTCGGCAGCCGGCTCGACAACTGCCAGCTGGTCCCGCTGTCCGACTTGTTGCCGCTGATGGAAGATCCGGCCGCTTTCGAGGCCGAGCTGCGCGCGCTGGACGTGCCGGCCGGCGAGGTGCGCCACCCGGGCGTGTTCGGCCGCATCCAGCGCAGCCGGCCCATCGCCGTGCACGAGCTCGACTTCATGCGCACGCAGACCCAGGCCCCCGTCAAGGTGGCGCTGCCCGGGCCTTATCTGCTGACGCGCACGATGTGGATGGACTGCATCGCCGAGAACGTCTATGCCTCGCGCGAGGAGATCGCTGCCGACATCGTGCGCGTGCTGCGCGAGGAGATCGCCGAGCTGCTGGACGCCGGCGCGGCTATTGTCCAGCTGGACGAACCGGTGTTGTCGGACGTGGTCTTCACCGGAGCCAAGAACAAGCGCAGCTTCATGTGCGGCGCCTTGTCAGAGTCCGAAGGCCCGGCGCACGAGCTGGGCTTCGCCCAGGAGCTGGTCAATGCCGTGGTGGCCGGCTTTCCGCGTGAGCGCATGGCCTTGCATGTCTGCCGCGGCAACTGGACGCCGGATGAGTCGGTGGCCTTGTCAGGCAGCTATGCGCCGCTGATCCCCACGCTGGCCGGTATGCGGGTGGGTGCCTACCTGCTGGAGGCCTGCACCCCGCGCGCAGGCGACATGCAGTTGCTGCAGCAGTTGCCGGCCGATGCCCGCATCGGCGTGGGCGTGGTCAACCAGAAGAACCAGGCCATCGAGTCGGTGGACGAGATCGCCGCCCGCATTGAGCGGGCGGTATCGCTGTTCGGTGCTGAGCGCCTGCTGCTGCACCCGGACTGCGGCTTTGCCACCTTTGCCGACAACCCGATCTGCTCGATGCAGGTGGCCGAGGCCAAGCTGGCCGCCATTGCCCAGGCCGCGCAGCGCTTTGCGCCGCGCTGACGGGCTCAATCCCGCCGGTTCATCATCCGGCTCAGCAGCGGCGTGATCAGCAGCAGCAAGATGCCGGCGCCGATGGACGAGCCGAGCAGGAAGACGTAGGGGTCGATGCCGCTGCCGGCGAGCAGGCCCTCCAGGGCGCCCGCCAGGTAGTTGGCCACGCCGATGCCGGCCAGCCAGACGCCCATCAGCAGGCCGACCAGCCGGGCCGGCGCCACGCGCGAGACCATGGAGTAGCCCACGGGTGACAGCATCAGCTCGCCGATGGTGTGCAGCACATAGACGGCGGTGAGCCACAGCGGGCCCACCGTGCCGGCCGCCTGCGCGCGGGTCTGGGCCATGGCCATGACCACGAAGCCCAGGCCCAGCACGATCATGCCCAGGCCCATCTTGGCCGGGTCGGGCAGGGCGTAGCGGGACTGGTCGAGCTTGAGCCAGAGGATGGAGAACAGCGGCGCCATCAGCAGGATGGCCACCGGGTTGATGGCCTGGAACCACGAGGCGGGGATCTCCCAGCCCAGCAGGTGGCGGTCGGTCTGCTCGTCGGCAAACAGCGTCATCGAGCCACCGGCCTGCTCAAAACCCATCCAGAAGAAGATCACGAAGAAGGCCATCAGGCCGATGGCCAGCATGCGCTGCACTTCGGCCGGCGTGACCGGCTGGCGCGCTTGCGGCGCCATCAGCTTGCCCGGCAACCAGGCCACGGCCGCCAGCACGGCCGCACCCAGCGCCAGCTTGCCCAGGCCCGGCAGGGCGGCCCAGGGGGCGGCAGCCACTTTGGCAAATGCCAGCACGGCCACCACCAGCACCGCGCTGCCCAGGCACCAGGCCAGCGCGGTGGGCAGGTCTTTCCAGCCGATGTGCTCCTGGCCCTCGCGCAGGCCGGCGCGGCCCAGCAAGGCCTGGCGGCGCAGCATGGCGACCAGGCCAAAGGCCATGCCCACGCCGGCGCTGGCAAAACCCCAGTGCCAGCCCAGGCGCTCGCCCAGGGTGCCGGCCACCAGCGGTGCCAGAAAGGCGCCCACGTTCACGCCCATGTAGAAGATGGTGTAGCCGCCTGCGCGGCGCGGGTCGTCCTCGGCATAGAGCATGCCGACCATGGACGTGGTGTTGGGCTTGAACAGGCCGTTGCCGACGATCAGCAGGCCCAACGCCACATTCAGCAGCGGCTCGAAGGCCATCGCAAAGTGGCCAAGCATCATCACCGCACCGCCGATCACGGCGGCCAGCCGGGTGCCCAGCCAGCGGTCGGCAATGTAGCCGCCCAGCAGCGGCGTCAGGTAGACCAGACCGGTGTAGAGGCCGTAGACCTGCAAGGCGTCGGCGCGCTGGTAGCCAATGGCATTGACCAGGTAGAGCACCAGCAGCGCGCGCATGCCGTAGTAGCTGAAACGCTCCCACATTTCGGCCATGAAGATCACTTGCAGACCGGCCGGGTGGCGGGCGGCTGCAGCGGTGGCATTGGATGTCGTCAAGATCGGTTCCTGAGGGTTCGGGGTACGGCTGAACCGGGGGCCGCGGGCCTTGTGAGCCCGACGCGCCGCCAGCCGCGGAAGGGCGGATTGTCGCTGCCGCGCCGCTTGCAGCCTGTCGGGTGTTTCAGCAGTTGGCGCCGCCAGAGGGCCGGCCTGTCGGCTGGCGCTGGCCGCGCCGGCGGGGGCTGGGCACCATGGGCACCATTCGAACCAG
The DNA here is from genome assembly GCA_943371685.1 of Bordetella parapertussis. Classification (GTDB taxonomy): domain Bacteria; phylum Pseudomonadota; class Gammaproteobacteria; order Burkholderiales; family Burkholderiaceae_C; genus Ideonella; species Ideonella parapertussis_A. Next base: position 6,467 of record CALRVU010000111.1, read on the forward strand.
CCAGAGGCTCCCATGTCCCCGCAGACCCCCACGTCCGTCACCCCATCGCCCCGCGCCGCCGCGCAGCCCCGGCGCCACCGCGCTGCCCTGCTGGCCGCGCTGGCACTCACCGGCGCGCTGGCCGGCTGCGTGGTGCTGGTGTCGGGCCCGGCCCAGGCCGCGCCGCTGGACGCCGGCATCAAGGTCGAGGAAAAGGCCACCGCCGCCGATGTGGGCCTGCCCGCCTACCCGGGTGCCCAGCCCTACAACGAGCCGGGCAGCGACGGCCAATCGGCCAAGATCAATCTGTGGGGCTGGTTGACTGGCGTGAAGGTGGCCGTGGCCCGCTACAGCACGCCGGACTCAGTCGATCAGGTGGCCCGCTACTACCAAAGCGGCCTGGCCCAGAACGGCCCGGTGCTCGATTGCAGCGAGGGTGCAGCGCGCACCGTCGTGCCTGCTGCGGCAGCGGCAGCGGCATCGGGTGGCAAGCTCACGGTCAAGGTGTCAGACAAGGACGACGAGCCCTTGACCTGCGAGAGCGACCGACCCAAGCCGGGCGGCCGCCTGTACAAGGCTGGCACGCGCAAGAACCTGCGGGTGCTGACGGTGGAGCCGCTGCCCGCGCCGGCCCGAGGCAGCAGCTTCACCTTGGTGCGGGTCGAGCTGAAGGGCTTCTAAGGGTTGCGCACGCCGGCGGCCACATGGCCGGCCGGCACATGCGGGGCCGCGCTCTCCACATGGCCGGTCTGGTCGTCAAAGAAGAAGTCGGGCTCGAACTCGCGCAGGAACTCGCCTTTGGGCAGGCCGGCCAGAAAGATCGCCTCGTCGACCTCGATCTGCCAGTTCAGCAGGGTGCGGATCGGCCGCTCATTGGCCGGTGAGCCGCGCGCCGTGACCAGGGCCGTGCGCAGCCGCATGCCGCTGCCCTGGGCCGCGCGCAGGCGCTGCAGGGCGCGCAGCAGCGGCTCGAACGGGCCGGGCGGCAGGGGCGTCAGCGCCCGCGACACCTCATGCGCCTGGAAGGCATCCAGCCCGTCGCGCTGATACACCTGCTCGGCCTCGTCCGAGAACAGCACGGCGTCGCCGTCAAAGGCGATGCGCACCTCATCGGGGTGGGCGCCCGAGGCCCGCGCCGAATGCGGCAGCACCCGCGCCGCCGGCACACCGGCCGCCAGGGCCGATCGCACATCGGCGTCGTTGGCCGACAGGAACAGGTGGGCGCGCAAGGAGCGCAGGTAGCGCCAGGGGCTCTCGCCCCGGGTGAACACGCCGCGCTCGATCGGCAGGCCGTAGTGCCGCGCCGAGCGGAACACCCGCATGCCCGACACCGGGTCATTGCGCGACAGGATCACCACCTCGACCAGCGGCTGCAGGGTGTTGAAGGCCAGCAGCTTCTGCACCAGCGAAAAGGCCACGCCCGGCCGTGCGGGTTCGTCGAGCCGCTGCAACTGCAGTTGCACATAGGCGTGGTCGTCGCCGGCCTCAAAGACCTGGTTTTCTTCTTCAAAATCGAACAGGGCGCGCGACGAGATCGCCACCACCAACCGGTCGTCCAAGTGGGCAGGCATGGTGGTCGGGTTCAGCGGGCTGCGGTGGCTGCTGCAGCTGC
>CALRVU010000112.1:0-8054 GCA_943371685.1 Bordetella parapertussis
TGCAGCCAGCCGTCGGCAAAACGCTGGGTCAACAAGCTGCCGAGCTCATTGCCCAGTTGGCGTCTGGAGCTTTGCTTGGCCTGCAGCAAGGTCGCCAGCAGGTCCAGTCCGGGCAGCAGGTTCAGGGTGATGGACTGGCCCGGGCGCCAAAAGCTTGAAATCTGCAGCACGGCCGGACCACTCAGACCGCGGTGGGTGAACAGCAGGTCTTCCTGAAAGCTGATCTCGGTGGCCGATCGCTTGCCCTTGCCGACCGTCGGCATCTGGGTGCTGATGTGGACCGGCAGGGCCATCCCCGCCAGCCCCACGAACGGTGCCCATTCGGTGCTGGAGAAGGTCAGCGGGACGAGGGCGGCCCGGTGAGCCACGAGGCGGTGTCCCAGGCGTTCCGCAAGCCGCATTCCGAAGTCAGTGGCACCTATCTTGGGCACGGGCAGACCGCCGGTGGCCACCACCACCTGCGGCGTCCGGACTTCGCCGCGCGCCGTCTGGACGCGCCAGCCGCCGTCGCCCGTGCTGAGCACATCCTGGACGGCGCATGGCTGCCAGCGCTCGACCTGACCGGCAGCGCATTCACTGAGCAGCATGCGGATGATCTGCTCCGCCGAGTCGTCGCAGAACAACTGGCCTTTGTGCTTCTCGTGATGAGCGATACCGTGTCGCTGCACCAGGGCGATGAAGTCTGCCGAGGTGTAGCGAGCCAGCGCCGAGCGGCAAAAGTGCGGGTTCTCTGACAGGTAGTTGGCCGGCGTGGCGTCGCGATTGGTGAAATTGCAGCGCCCACCGCCCGAGATGCGGATCTTTTCGGCCAGCTTGGGCGCATGGTCGATCAGCAGCACCTTGAGGCCGCGCTGGCCGGCCTGGGCGGCGCAGAACAGCCCTGCGGCGCCCGCGCCGATCACTACCGCATCGAAGTCGTTCATCGGTTCAGGTGCCGGCAAAGGCTTTCCAGAGCATGTAGGCCGCGAGGCCGTACAGCAGCAGGGCGAAGACGCGCTTCAACTGCGCCACGTCCATGGCATGGGCCGCCTTGGCGCCGATCGGGGCCATGGTGACGCTGGCCAGCGCGATCACGGCCAAGGCTGGCAGATACAGGTAGCCCAAGGCACCGGGCAACGCCGCAGGCAGGTTCCAGCCACCCAGCACATAGCCCAGGGTGCTGGCCAGGGCGATCGGGAAGCCCAGCGCGGCGCTGGTGGCGACGGCATTGTGGATGGGGACGTTGCACCAAGTCATGAACGGCACGCTGACGAAGCCGCCACCGGCGCCCACAAGCCCCGACAGGAAGCCGATGCCGGTTCCTGCTCCCGCTTGGCCCCAGGTCCCGGGCATCTGCCGAGATGGTTTGGGCTTGAGATTGCGCAGCATCTGGGTGGCAGAAAAACTGACGAAGAGTCCGAAGATGAGCGCCAGCGCCTGGCCTTTGATCAGCGAGAAGGCGCCGGCTCCGGCGAGCAGGCCACCGGCCAGGATGCCGGGTGCCATGCCGCGAACCAGCGGCCACCGCACGGCACCGCGCTGATGGTGGGCCCGCACGCTCGACAGGGATGTGAACACGATCGTGGCCATCGAGGTGGCGATCGCCATCTTCACCGCCATGCCGGAGGGCACATCGGCATGGCTGAGGATCAGGGTCAGGAAGGGCACCATCAGCATGCCGCCACCGATGCCGAGCAAGCCGGCCAGAAAGCCGGTAGCCAAGCCGAGCGCCAACAACTGGCCGATGAGGATCAATGAAAGGTTCATCAGGGTGTCAGCAGGTCCAGCACGGCCTGCCATTCAGTGGGGGTGACGGGGGTGATGGACAGCCGACTGCCTGGCTTGAGCAACAGCATGGTGGCCAACTGGGGCGCGGCGCGCATTTCGCTCAATGAAAGCAAGCGGGTCTTGCGCTGCAGTTTCACGTCCACGTTCAGCCAGCGCGGTGCCTCGGTGCTGGACTTGGGGTCGAAATACGGGCTGGCCGGATCGAACTGGCTGGCATCGGGATAGGCCGCGCTGGCCACTTCAGCCAGCCCAGCCACGCCGGGCACGGCGCAGGACGAGTGATAGAACAGCACACCGTCGCCGATGCGCATGGCGTCGCGCATGAAGTTGCGCGCCTGATAGTTGCGCACACCGATCCAGGGCACGGTCTGGCCGGGCAGGCGGGCAAGGTCGTCGATCGAGCACTCTTCGGGCTCGCTCTTCATGAGCCAGAACTGAGACATGGGTGCTCAACGGTGGGCACCGCAGGGTGCCATGAGGTTGCTCAGAGGGGGAGGGTGTCCGCCGCAAACCGTGGGCCGCATTCCTGAACCCAGGGGATTCAGGTGGGCGAGGTCAGCAAGGCATCGGGTTCATCTGACGCGAGACGATCACACCAGCCGAGCAATGTTCCAAGCCCTGGCTCGCGAGAGCATCGGTTCAAGGAAATAAAAACCCACGCAGATGCGGCGGACAAATGGATTCTAGAACCGTGTGGCTGCCCTGTGGGCGGACGGGGTTCTCGAAACAACGCGGCGGACCGCCCTCAAAGCAACTGACCGTCGTCACCCAGGGTCGCATCCAATCGGGCGATCAGCTGTTCCAGCAGCGGATCGGCTTCAGCAGCTCGGTCCGGGGCACGGTCCGGTTCGGCAGCCTGCGCCGGGCGCTCGGCCAGCAGGAACGCGAGGTTGAGGGCGGCCAGCACCGCCATGCGCTCGCGAGCCTTGACCTTGCCGGCATCGCGGATGGCACTCATTTCATGGTCAACCAGCGTCACGGCCGCCTGCAGCTGCGCTTCACCGCCTTCCGGGCAGGCCAGCAGATAGCTTTGGCCCAGGATGGTGACTTCCATCTGCTTCATTCGGCGCTTCCGGCAGACAGGGTTTCAGGTGGCAGTCGGTCGAGCAGCGCGTCGATGCGGGCTCGGGCGGCTGACAGGCGCGACTTCAGGTTGTCCCGCTCGGCCTGCAGCCCCTGCACCTGCTGGCTCAGCAAGGCATTGGTGCGGGCGAGTTCCTCATGGCGCAGCACGAGTCGGTCGATGCGTTCGGCGAGTTCCGGCAGTCGTGACATGGTCCTGGGCGCTGTTTCGGGCTGAGGAAAAGCCATTGTAGGGGCGCTGCCGATCAAGGCGCGCTGGCCGGCAGGCCGCCGGGCCGCGGTGCCGGCGGGCGCATTTGCCGGAGGCTGCGGGCGAGCTCGATCACGGCCATGGCGTAGTAGCTCGACCAGTTGTAGCGAGTGACTGCGTAGAAGTTGCGGGTGCCCGCCACATAGCTGGGCGCACGATCACCGTTCTGCAGTTCGACCAGGGCCAGCATGCCGTTGTGGGCCTGTCCGTCGGCGTCGAGTTCGGCGCCCAGTTCGCGCATCTGTGCGGCCGTGAAGCTGGGCAGGATGTCGGGTGCGAGCAGCTTGGCACGGGCGCTGGCGTCCACGGGCACGGCGACCGGGTAGTGCGTGGCCAGGCCTCGCTCCCAGCCGAAGTCGGCCAGGTAGCGGGCCACGCTGCCCACCACGTCGGCAGGGTGGCTGGCCAGATCGATGTGACCATCGCCATCGAAGTCGACCGCGTACTTCAAGACGCTGCTGGGCATGAACTGAGGCAGGCCCATGGCGCCGGCAAACGAGCCGCGGGGCTGTTGCGGGTCGCGTTGTTCAGCGGCACACCAGCGCAGATAGGCGCTCAGCTCGTCGCGGTAGAAGGCGCTGCGGTCGGACCGCCCGCTCGGAAAATCGAAAGCCAAGGTGGCCAGCGCGTCGATGACCTTGAAATTGCCGGTGTGGCGGCCATAGAAGGTCTCGACACCGACGATGGCGACCACCACCGAGGCAGGCACCCCCCAGCGGGTCTCGGCATCATTCAGCCAAGCTTCGTTGTCGTTCCACCAGCGCAGGCCCTCGCGCAGGCGCTGCGGTTCGACGAAGCGATTTCGGTAGGCTTCCCAGTTCTTGGCCGTGCCGGCGGGAGGCGGCATCACCAATCGGGCCACGCTGGGCTGATAGCGGGCTTGAGCCAGCTGGCTCAAGACCCAGTCCACGTCGAGCTGGTGGGCGGCCGCAGCCTGTCTGCCCCACGCCACCACATCCTCCCGGCCGCCATACTGCACCACGTCCGGCGCATCATCACTGCGGGCCGCCGTCCTGGCAGGCTTCTTCGCGCTGGTGGCTGGCTTGCTCGATCGGTTCTTGGTCGCTTTGCTGGTTTTCTTGGGCGAGCTTGCCGTCGTGGGCTGCGTCTTGCCCTCCGGCGCGCTCATGGCGGTCGGAGCCAACAGCCAGAGGCTGGCTGCCATCAAGGAGGCGAGGTGAAGTCCGGGCATGGCGGGATTATGGGTGTCGGTGGTGGCCGGTCTGCGGTGTCGATCGGCCTTGGCGGATCTGGCGCCGCGCATCGGCGCAGCGGTGCTTGAAGTGGCGCAGCCAGGCCTGCAGTTCGGTGGCGGGAGGCTGAGGTGCATAGCGCAAGGCTTGCAATTGCTGGAGCTGTTGTGCCACGGGCGCGGCGCTGACGCCGAGCCGGGCGCTGACCAGGTCGGCCAGCGCAGCCGGTGATGCGTGCAGCGGGGCCTCGACGCCCAGGCGGGCCAGTTGCTGCACGATGCCGCGCTGGACTCGCTGCCAAGGCGTTTGCCGCCGCCCGTCCCACCAGGCCCATGCGGCGCCGGCCAGGCCCAGGGTGGCCAGACCGATGACCAAGGCGCGCAACAGGCTCAAGCCGTCTGCCTGGTCAAAACCGAGGTGGTCAAGCAGCTTGAACTGTTGCTGGCGACCGTAGCCCAGCACCCATTGATTCCAGCGGTTGTCCAAGGCCTCGAAGGCGCGGCGCAAGGTCAGACGCAAGTCCGGGCTGACGGCGTCCAGCGTGGTCTGCACCAGACCTGAGGGCGCGCGCAACTGGCTGCTGCGCTGGATCCGCTCGGGGGCGACTGCTGCGGTGGGATCGGCACGCAACCAGCCCTGGCCCTCCTGCCAGTACTCGGCCCAGGCGTGGGCATGGCTCTGGCGGACGACGTGATAGCCGTCAACCGGGTTGGGATCGCTGCCCTGGTAGCCGGTCACGACTCGCGCCGGGATGTCCATGGCCCTCATCACCACCACAAAGCTGCTGGCAAAGTGCTCGCAAAAGCCTTCGCGCCGGTCCATCCAGAACGCATCGACCACGTCGCCTTCGTAGACGCCGGGGCTCAGCGTGTAGCTGTAGTTGCTGGTGCGCACATGGCGCAGCACGGCCGCCACCAGCGTGCTGGCATCGGCGGTCTGGTACTGGGGCTGGCCGCGCAGTGCGGCTGCCCAGGCCAGGGTTCTGGGGTGTCGCCCCGGGGGCAAGCTGACCAGGTCACGCTGCCGCATCAATGGCAGGTCCACGCCGCGCGAGGCAGCCGGCCAGGCTTGACCGACCAAGCGAAAGCGTTCGGCCATGGGCCTGCGCAAGCGCCATTGCTGACTGTCGTCACTGGGCGGCAGCAGACCCTCGAGCGGGGGCTCGCTGCGCGGCGGGAGCGCAGTGAACTCGAGCAGGGGCAACCAGCGTGCGCGCAGCGGCTCGAAGGTGGCCTCGAACGCGATCGGCGTGCCCTCGCTCGGTTCCGTCAAGCCGCCCTGGCCGTATCGTGGCAGCTGATCTGCGGTCCAGGTCTTGCCGTCATATTCGGTCAGCACCGGGCCTCTGAAGTACATCGCCTCCGGCGCGGGAGCACCCGCCGGAAAGCGCACGCGCATGACGATGCTCTCGTCGAGCGCCAGTTCGGCCAGATCACCCAGGGTGAGCTGATCCGACAAGCCGGTCTGACCTCCGGCGCCAGGCATGCTCCACAAGGGCGCCACGCGCGGAAACAAGAGGAACAGCGCCACCATCACTGGTGTGCCAAAGGCGGCGGCGCGCAACGCCACCCGGCCGGCAGCCCGCAGCGGCGGGCGCCCCGCCGGCATGTGGGCCAGCGTCAGCGCGGTGAGCCAGCCCCAGACCGACAAACCCATGGCCAGCGCCGTGAACAGGCTCTGCGAGAACAGGAACTGGGTCAGGACCAGGAAAAAGCCCAGGAAGAACACCACCAAGGCATCCCGGCGCGCGCGCAGTTCCAAGGTCTTCAAGGCCATCAAGACCACCAGCAGGGTCACGCCGGCATCGCGGCCGAGCAGGGTGCGCTCGCTCATCCAGGTCAGCCCGGAAGCCAGCAACAACACGGCCAGCAGGCTCCAGCGACTCGGCAGCGGCGCGTCGCGCCAGGCCAGCACGCCACGCCACGCCAGAACGCCCAGACACAAACCGCTGATCCAGATGGGCAGCCGCAGCAGATGGGGGGCCACAGTCCAGCCGATCACGACCAGCATGAACAAGGTGTCGCGGGTGTCGCGCGGCATGCGCGCCAGCCAGGAGGCGGGCGGGGTCTGGCGCTCAGTCGTTGGGTTCATCGTGACCAGGAAGCGAGGGCCTGCAGGACTTGTTCGCGGTGGCCAGCACCATCGCCGCAAGCGATCTCGGCACCGGGCAGGCGCAGGCCGTAGCGCAGACCTCGCAGATCGGCCTGCAGCACCCAGGCGGTCAAGCGTGACAGGCGTGCTTCCGCATCGCCCGCCGGTGTCTGGCGCCAGTCCAGCCAAAGCTGCTGCTGCACGCTTTGCTGGCTGTCACGGCTGACCATGGCGCCGCTGTGGGCGACCTTCTTCCAGACCACCTGGCGCAGACCGTCACCTTGGCGCCAGGGGCGGACACCGTCAAACTCGCCGCTGCGGCTGGCGCGCAGTGCCGCAGCATGGGCCTCGATCGGCTCCGCGGCCGGCAGTTCGGTTGCCGGCTGCTCCGGGGCCGGATAGATCCAGGCGTTTCCGGCCGGCCGCCAGACGCTCCAAGCCCTGAACAGTCCGAACGGAAATCGGCTTTCAATGCGCAGGGCGGGCAGTTCCACGAAGCCGCGTTGTGCGGCCAATTGGCTGACCGTGACCCTGCTCTGGCTTTGTGCGGGCAGTTCGCACCAGGCCAGGGTTTGCCGGGCCTGCGCACCTTCCATGCCCAGGCCCACGCCGTGGCGCGCGCTGCTCGGGTTGTCGATCAATACCTCGAGCACCAGACTGCGCCCGACATGGGTGGGCTGAGGCGGGCGCAAGTGCAGTTCAAGCCCGCGCAAGCTGGCATGGGCCATGTGCATCGAGGCCAGCGCGCTGCCGGCCAGCAGAAACGTCAGGGCATAGCCCAGGCTCAACTGGTAGTTGATCGAGGCCAGCAGCAGCAGCAGCAGGGTCAAGGCATAGGCCAGGCCAGCGCGGGTGGGCACGATGTAGATGTTGCGCTGGGCGAGCGCATGCCGCGCCACGGGTTTGAGGCGCGACAGCCACCAGCGGCGCAGGGTTTCGCGCGGACCGATCATGGGCTCGCGCTCAAGGCAGGGGCGTGGCCTCGATCATCGCCCGCACCTGCTCGCGGCGACCCCGACCCGCGCCAGCAATGGGCTGCAGCCGGTGGGCGATGGCCTGGGGCAGCAGGGCTTGCAGATCATCGGGTGTGACGTGGTTGCGGCCTGCCAGCAGCGCCCGAGCCCGGGCCAGCCGCAACACCGCAATGCCGGCGCGCGGCGACAGGCCTTCGACGAACCAGAGCCCGGAGCGGGTCGCTGCGATCAAGGCCTGCAGGTAGTCGAGCAAGGCTTCGGAAACATGGATCTTGCGCACCTCCGCCATGGCGTCGATCAGCTCATCGCTGCTCATCACCGGCTGCAGCTTGGCGAGCGCGTCGCGCCGGTCGCTGCCGTCGAGCAGCGCACGCTCGGCTTTCCGGTCTGGATAGCCCAGCGTGATGCACATCAGGAAGCGGTCGAGCTGGCTTTCGGGCAGGGGATAGGTGCCCAGTTGCTCGCTCGGGTTCTGCGTGGCGATGACGAAGAAGGGCCGGGGCAGGGCGCGGGTACTGCCCTCGACCGACACCTGCTGTTCCTCCATGGCTTCGAGCAAGGCACTCTGGGTCTTGGGGCCGGCACGGTTGATCTCGTCGGCCAGCAGCACCTGGGCGAACACCGGCCCCGGGTGGAACACGAAGGCGTCCTTCTGGCGCTCGAACACGCTGACGCCGACCAGGTCGCTGGGCATCA
>CALRVU010000113.1:0-8052 GCA_943371685.1 Bordetella parapertussis
TGTGGTGGGATTCTTCTTTCCGGTGGTGCCGCGTGGCCAGGCCCGCATCCGCGTGCAGCTCAGTGCCGCTCATCATCGCGCCCAGCTGGAACAGGCGGTGGCTGCCTTCCGCCAGGCCGGTCTGGAACTGGGGCTGGTGAAATGACGCCTCGCATCCTCATCATCGGCGCCAACGGCCAGATCGGCACCGAATTGGCCGAAGCCCTGGCTGCGCGACACGGTGCTGCGGCGGTCATCACCAGTGACCTGTCGCCCAAGGGCCGCGTGCCTGGACTGGCCCATGAGGCACTGGACGTGACCGACGCCGCCGCGCTGACGGCCGTGGCCGAGCGCCACGGCATCACCCAGATCTACCACCTGGCCGCAGCCCTGTCGGCACGCGGTGAGCAGCACCCGATGTGGGCCTGGGACCTGAACATGAAGGGCTTGCTCAATGTGCTGGAACTGGCCCGCACGCACAAACTGGACAAGGTCTTCTGGCCCAGCTCGATTGCGGCCTTCGGCCCGACCACGCCACGCGACCTGACGCCGCAGAAGACCGTGATGGAGCCGACCACGGTCTATGGCATTTCCAAGCTGGCGGGGGAGGGCTGGTGCGCCTGGTACCACCGCATGCACGGCGTGGATGTGCGCAGCTTGCGCTATCCGGGTCTGATCAGCTGGAAGACGCCGCCCGGCGGCGGCACCACTGACTATGCGGTGGAGATCTTCCACGCAGCCCTCAAGCAGGGCCGCTACACCAGCTTTCTGGGTGCGGACACGGCCTTGCCCATGATGTACATGGACGATGCGATCCGCGCCACCTTGAGCCTGATGGATGCACCGGCCGCCGCCATCCAGGAGCGCCATGCCTACAACCTGGCCGGCATCAGCTTCACGCCGGCCCAGATCGCGGCGGCCATTGCTGCCGAGCTTCCCGGCTTCGAGATCGACTATGCGCCCGACTTCCGCCAGGCGATTGCCGACAGCTGGCCGCGCTCGATCGACGACCAGGCTGCCAGCACCGACTGGGGCTGGCAGACCCGGTTTGACCTGCAGGCCATGGTCCGCGAGATGCTCACCCAGCTCAAGCCGCTGCTCGCCACCTGATCAGGCCAGGGCGACTCGCAGGGCTGCCAGTAGCCCATCTGGCTGCTCCTGCATCAGCGAGTGCCCACCGGGCAGCACGCAGGGTGTGGTCCTCAGCGCCAAGGCCAAGGCCGATGCCGCGCGCGGCGGCGTCATCTGGTCCTGCGACCCCAGGATCAGGTGGCCCTGGCACTGCACTGCAGCAGCCGCTTCGAGGCCGTGGGCATAGGCATTGCACAGCGTGAAGTCGTGAAGAAACACATTGGCCTCGGTCTGGCTCGCCTGAACACGGCACATCAGCTGAAGGTTTCCCCCCTGGGCCCAGCTGCCAGGGCCGGGCGTGCCAGGCTTGGTAGCGATGCTGGAAAACGACAGGGCGTTGATCAAGGCCATGCCCTGCTCGGGCGTGTCGCGGGCCGCGCTCAGCAGCGCCTCGCCCACCTTCATCGGGTAAGCCGTGCCCACCATCACCAGGCGCTGGATGCGCTCGGGCGCCTTGGCGGCGGCTTCCAAGGCGATCAGCGAGCCCATGCTGTGCCCCACCAGACTGGCGCGCTGCACGCCAGCCGCGTCCAGCAAGGCCAGCGTCCAGTCGGCAATCGCCTCGACACTGGGCAGCAGAGGCCCGAGGCTGCGGCCATGGCCCGGCTGATCCACCGCCAGCACCGAATGACCGTGGTGGGCAAACCAGCGCGCCAGCAGGGTCCAGACGCTGTGGTCATGCAGCGCGCCGTGCAGGAACACCACGCAGGGCAGGGTGGGGTCGAAGGGCTTGCCACCGGTATAGGCCCAGGCCGTGTGGCCGTTGACGGTCCATTGCATCAGCGGCCTGCCTTTTCAGCGGCCTTCAAGGCCCGTTTCAAGTCATCCATCAGGTCAGCAGGATCCTCCAGCCCGATCGACAGGCGGATGGTCCCGGGCGTGATGCCGGCCTGGGCCAGGGTGGCGTCGTCCATGCGGAAGTGGGTGGTCGAGGCGGGGTGGATGACCAGGGAACGGCAATCGCCCACATTGGCCAGGTGCGAGAACAGCTTGAGCGCCTCGATGAAGGCCACGCCCTGCGCCCGGCTGCCCGCCAGGTCAAAACTGAACACTGCACCGCAGCCACGCGGCAACAGGCGTTGCGCCAGGGCCTGGCTGGGATGGCCGTCCAGCTCGGGGTAGCCCACCCGGGCCACCATCGGATGCTCCGCCAGGAACCGAACCACGGCGCGCGTGTTGTCGATGTGCCGGGCCATGCGCAGTGGCAGGGTCTCGAGGCCCTGCAGGATCAGCCAGGCGGTGTGCGGGCTCATGCAGGCGCCGAAGTCGCGCAGACCCTCGCGGCGGGCACGCAGCAGGAAGGCCCCCACGGTGCTCTCTTCAGCGAACACCATGCCGTGGAAGCCGGCATAGGGCTCGCACAGCTCGGCAAATCGGCCGTGCCGGGCATGCGCCGCGGCCCAGTCAAACCGACCGGAATCAACCAGCAGGCCGCCGATCACCGTGCCATGGCCGGACAGGAACTTGGTGGCCGAATGCACCAGCAGGTCCGCGCCGTGGTCGAAAGGCCGCAGCAGCCAGGGTGGGGTGAAAGTGGCGTCCACCAGCAAGGGCAAGCCCGCACCATGGGCGATGGCACTGACCGCTGGCAGGTCCAGCACGTCCAGGCCCGGGTTGCCCAGCGTCTCGCCAAACAGCAGCCGGGTCTCCGGCCGGATGGCCGCTTGCCAGGCGGCCAGGTCGCCGGGCGGAACGAAGGTGGTCTCGATGCCGAAGCGGCGCAGCGTGTAGTGCAGCAGGTTGTGGGAGCCGCCATAGAGCGCTGCGCTGGCCACGATGTGGCTGCCCGCGCTGCAAAGGGTCGTGAGCGCCAGGTGCAGGGCGGCCTGGCCGCTGGCCGTGGCAATGGCCCCCACGCCACCCTCGAGTGCTGCGATGCGCTCTTCGAGCACGGCATTGGTCGGGTTGGAGATGCGGCTGTAGACATGGCCCGAGCGCTCTTGATTGAACAGCGAAGCGGCATGCTCGGACGACTCGAACACGAAGGACGTCGTCAGGTGGATCGGTACCGCGCGGGCACCAGTGGCCGGGTCGGGCCGGGCGCCTGCATGCAGCGCCAAAGTATCAAAGCCTGGATCGGAAACGCCGGGTGGCATAGGTTCTTTCGCCATGTAGGACTGGCGAAGATTGTGTGCTATGTTGCCCCATGAGCGCTGTCAGAGTAAGTACTCTGGCGGGGCCGGAACCAGCGTAAGGAGCGCGCCATGAAAGTCAGCGACATTCTTCGGGTCAAGGGAGCGACCTTGTTCACCGTCACCCCCGATCATCCTCTGGCCGATGCCGTCAAGGCGATGGCCGAGCAGGACATCGGCTCACTGGTGGTGATGGAGCACGGTGACCTCGTGGGCATGCTCACCTTCCGCGAGGTCATCTCGGCGCTGGTCAGCAACAACCTCGAGATCGGGACCCGCCTGGTGCGCAGCGTGATGGATGACGCGCCGTGGACCTGCACCCCCGAAACTGAAATCGACGAAGTGCGCCGGATGATGCTGGGACGCCACGCCCGCTACATGCCGGTGCTCAATGGCCGCACGCTGATGGGCGTGATCTCGTTCTACGACGTGGCCAAGACGGTGGTCGATGCACAAGACTTCGAGAACCGCATGCTCAAGGCCTACATCCGGGACTGGCCGGTCGAGGAAGAAACCGCTGCACCGGACGCCTCGGGCGGCTGATTTCGCGCATTCAGCCATTGCAGGGCCTGATCAGGGGCCTGCGGCCGGCAGTACAGATAGCCCTGCACCATGTCGCAGCCCTGGGCACTCAGGAATTCGGCTTGGCCAGCGGTTTCCACGCCTTCGGCAATGGTGGTCAGGCGCAAGGCCTTGGCCATCTGGATGATGGCCTGGACGATCGCCCGGTCGTCTGGGTCGGTATCGATGTCGCGCACGAAGGATTGATCGATCTTCAGCGTGTGGATCGGGAAGCGCTTGAGGTGGCTGAGCGACGAAAACCCGGTGCCGAAATCGTCGATCGACAAGCGCACACCCAGGGCATGCAGGCGCTGCATCATGGCGCAGGCAGCCTCCGGATTGCCGGCCGCCACGCTTTCGGTCAGCTCCAGCTCCAAGCAGGCGGCCGGCAGGCCCGAGGCCTGCAGCACGGCCTGCACCTGCAGCGGCAGATCCGGCTCGCGGAACTGCACCGCTGACAGGTTGACCGCCACCACGCAGGGCGGCAATCCCTGGTCCAGCCAGGCCTTGAGTTGCCGCACCGCCGTGCGCATGACCCAGGCGCCAATGGCCAGAATCTGTCCACTGCTTTCAGCCAGGGGAATGAATTCTCCCGGCGAGATCATGCCCAGTTCCGGATGGTGCCAGCGGATCAACGCCTCCAGGCCCACCACGCGGCCGGTGGCCAGATCGAGCTGCGGCTGATAGTGCAGCATCAGTTCGCCGCGGGCCTCGGCCCGGCGCAGTGCCGTTTCCAGCTGCATCTGGCGCGCGGAGCGGCGGTGCATTTCAGGCGTGTAGAAGCACCAGTGGCCTCGGCCCTCCTGCTTGGCCCGGTACATGGCCGTGTCAGCGCACCGGATCATCGCGTCGCAGGTGTCGGCATCGTCCGGGAAAACGGCCACGCCCATTGACAAGGTCAGGCTCAGGTCCTGGCTGCCCACATGGCAGGGCTGGGTCAGGCGCTCCATCAGCTTGGCGGCAACCTGTTCTGCGCCATCGGCCCGTGTCGCGGGCAGCAGCACGGCAAACTCGTCACCGCCGAGTCGGGCCACCGTGTCCACCTCGCGAAGCGCGCTGCGCAGTCGTTGCGCCACTTCCAACAACACACCGTCGCCTACGCTGTGGCCAAAGTTGTCGTTGATGTCGCGCAGTTGGTTCAGGTCCATGAACAGCAAGGCGATCGATTCACCATCGCGCCGTGCAGCCACCAGCGCCTGGTTCAACCGGTCGGCCAGCAGGCTGCGGTTGGGCAGGTCGGTCAGGCTGTCGTAGTGCGCCTGGCGCAGCAAACGCTGCTCGGCCTGGCGCGAGCGGGTGATGTCATTGAGGATGCCGATCAGGTGGCCGGGTTGACCGTCCGGACCATTGCTGCAGGTCATCGACAACCAGGCGATGTAGGGCACACCGCTGGGCCGGCAGGCGCGCACCTCTCCTTGCCAATGGCCTGTCCGGCGCAGGTTGTGCCGGATGTCGCGCTGCAGGGCACGGTCATCGCTGCCCAGGTTCAACTGGTGCACAGGCTGGCCTTGCACGCTGTCGGCACCCAGACCGGTCAGCTCGCAGAAGGCGGGATTGACCGAGAGCACGATGCCGGCGGGATCGGCAATCAGCAAGCCTTCACGGGCCTGATCGAAGACCGCACCGGTGAGCTTGAGCTTGTCCTGGGCCTGCCGGGCCAGCGTCACATCACGGGCCTCCAGCAGCAGTTGCGCGCAAACCTGTTGCGGGCCTTTCGGCACAGGCCGCAAGGAGAGCTCGATCTGTCGCATCGCGCCAGGGCCTGCGCTGATGCGCAGGTCGAGGCGCTGGCGCGCGCCGCTGGCTGCCTGCCGCACCGCCTCTTCGAGCCGACTGGCCTGCGCCGCCTGGCCCGCCCAGATCGGATGCTCCCAGATCGGGCGCTGCGCGAGGGCTTGCTGGTCCTGGCCCAACCACTTCACGGCCACGGCATTGAAACGACAGATCCGCCCATCCGGCCAGAGCAGTCCGATCAGCTGCGGGCTGTGGTCGAGCATCGCACGGCTTTCCAGGGCATCTGCCGCAGCACGCACGGCCTGGGCATGCCAGCGCCAGAGCTGCCAGCCGAGTCCGGTGAGGGTCACCAGCATGGCCAAGGCCATCGGGCCATCCGGCATGCGGATTGCTTGGCTGGCAAGGGATGAGGCGAGGGCTGGGGGCGTCAACACGGGAGGGGGTGAAAAGTGGACAGAGCTGAGACTGAATGTGCACGAGAACCGCGGCTTGCCAAGCCCGGATCGACAAGGGAAAAGCCCGGCAGTTCTGCTCAATTGCCGAGGCCATGTCGTGGCGGTGGCTCAGGCAACCGATAATCGCCAGCTTCCGATTTCTATTGCGCGCCCGGCTTGGCGGCCTGGCGAGCCCGTCCCATGTCCGGCAGCACCCTCGGCGAACTGTTTCGCGTCACCAACTTCGGCGAAAGCCACGGCCCGGCCATCGGCTGCGTGATTGACGGCTGCCCGCCCGGCATGGTCCTGAGCGAGGCCGACATCCAGCCCGAGCTGGACAAGCGGCGCCCCGGCACCTCACGCCATGTCACCCAGCGCAACGAGCCCGATTCGGTCGAGATCCTGTCGGGCGTCTACGAGGGCAAGACCACCGGCACGCCGATCTGCCTGCTGATCCGCAACACCGATCAGCGCAGCAAAGACTACGGCAACATCACCCAGACCTTCCGGCCCGGCCATGCCGACTACACCTACTGGCACAAATACGGCATCCGCGATCCGCGCGGCGGCGGCCGCAGCTCGGCCCGCATGACGGCGCCAACCGTGGGTGCCGGCGCCGTGGCCCGCAAGTGGCTGGCTGAGCAGATGGGCATCGAGATCCGCGGCTGCATGACGGCCATTGGAGAGATCGAGATTCCCCGAGACGACTGGACGCAGGTCAGCCAGAACCCGTTCTTTGCCGCCACGGCCAGCCAGACGGAGGCGCTGGAGGCCTACATGGATGCCTTGCGCAAGGCGGGTGACTCGGTTGGCGCGCGGCTCTATGTCGAGGCCCGAGGCGTGCCCGTGGGTCTGGGTGAGCCGCTGTTCGACAAGCTCGACGCTGACATCGCCTACGCCATGATGGGCATCAATGCGGTGAAGGGCGTCGAGATCGGCGCGGGCTTTGGCTGCGTGCGCCAGAAGGGCACCGAGCATGGCGATGAGCTCACACCGGAGGGCTTCTTGGGCAACAACGCCGGTGGTGTGCTCGGCGGTATTTCCACCGGGCAGGACATCACGGTCAACATCGCCATCAAGCCCACCAGCTCGATCCGCAGCCCCCGCCAGTCGATTGATCTGGCCGGTCAGCCGGCCACGGTCGAGACCTTCGGCCGCCACGACCCCTGCGTGGGCATCCGCGCCACGCCCATTGCCGAGGCCATGCTGGCCCTGGTGCTGATGGACCATGTGCTGCGGCACCGGGCCCAGTGCGGTGATGTCCGCGTCGGCACGCCAAAACTGGGCCCTAGCGGCCGCTGAACACCGGGGGCCGCTGGTCGGCCTGCCTTGCAACTCATCGCGCCGGGCCGCAACTCATCGAGCCCGGCCACAGTTCGTCGCGCCGCCGTTCAGTTTGTCGCAGTCGGCGCCTACACTGCGCCCGCTCCACAAGAGTGGCGGAATGAACAACAGCAGGTGCAATGATGCAAAAGCGCAGGGTAATCGGGGGTTTGGTGGTGTTGCTGGCCGTGGCGGGGGTGACGGGTCTCGTCATCGCACGCAAGTCCGGCGGGCCCGAGGAGGGCAAGGACAAGGCGGCCGAGAAGCCGCTGGCCTTCACCGAGCGTGAGGTGGTGCGCCCCCAGTCGCTGGCCCTGCCAGCCACGGTCAGCTTCTCAGGGCCCTTGGTCGCACCGGGCACGGCCGTGGTGCGCGCCAAGGCGGCCGGCACGCTGGTCAGCCTGAGCGTGGACGAAGGCAGTCGGGTCCGTGCCGGCGACCGCCTCGGCGTGATCGATCTGGCGGAACTGAACGCCCGACTCAATGAGCGCCAAGCCCAGACCGAGGCCGCGCGCGCCCAGATGAGCCAGGCCGAGCGCACCCATGCGTCCAACCAGCGTCTGGCCGAGCAGCAGTTCATCTCGCCCAATGCCCTGGACAGCTCACGTGCCGCGCTGGAGAGCGCCCGCGCCCAGTACAACGCCGCCCAGGCCCAGACCGAAACGGTGCGCATCCTGGTGCGCGACGCCGCACTGGTGGCGCCCATTTCGGGCATCGTCGCCAAGCGCCATGCATTGCCCGGTGAAAAGGTCTCGGCC
>CALRVU010000114.1:0-8041 GCA_943371685.1 Bordetella parapertussis
GTCAGCGCACCGTTCAGGATGCAACCCGGGCTGCGCCGGCTCGACGACAGCCTGCCTCAGCTGACCCCCAACCGGTCGGGCGCGCGCCATCTGCGCGAGAAGCTCGCCGTGCTGCTCAACTGGCCCGATCAGGCCTTGCTCAAGGTGCCGGGCTTCGACGCCCAACCCGCCTTGCAGGTCTTGATGGACCAGGCCCTGAGCGAGCATCCCGATGCTTTTGAACGAGATGCCGGCGGGGCCTTCCACGCGCGCTGGCTGGGCTGGGCAGCCAACGCGGCGGGTGACCTGATCCAGACCAGTGAGCTGCTTCCCGAGCTGCGGGCCTGCCTGAGCCAGCTGCCTGCCGAGTGGCGCCTGACCGCCCTGCTGGCGCTGGCATTGCAAGAGGATCTGGCGATCATCGACGGTGCCACCGCCACCCTGCCCTGGCTGGCCGTGGCCCTGCCCTCCCACTGGGCACCACCCGCCAAGATCGGGCGGCATTTTGCGGAGGTTCATGCCCCGGTGGCCGACAACCGGCTGTTGCTGACCGCCGGCGCGCATCTGATGCGATTGGCCACCGGTGCTGAGCGCTGGGAACGCTTCGTCTGGAACGTGACCCGACACCCCCGACTGAACAACCATCCCGACCGCGTCGATCCGGCCGACTGGCCGGACATGGAGACTCCCGAAGCCCTGATCGATCAGGCCTGGTTCCGAACGGAGCGACAGACCTTCATTCCCTTGCCCGAGCGCAGCCAAGCCGTGTTCACCATCCAGGTCGACAGCCAGCCGCTGCGCGCCGCCATCCAGAGCCCCGAGCAAGCGCGCCAACTGCACGACGCCCTGGCAACCATGAGCGCGGCGGTTCTGGACTATCGTGGCCTGAGCACCGCCCGGCCGGCCTTGCTGGCCTGGCTGGCCGCGCGTGCAGGTGCCTGAGCCCGGCTGGCGTCGCGAGACGCCGTTGGCTTCGGCTGCGGCCATGCCGAGCTGCACGGACGCGGCCGCCTGGTTCTTGCAGGGCAACGGTCTGCCTGGCCGCTGGCAAGGGCGCGAGCGCTTCGTCGTGCTCCTCACCGATGACGCCCGGGGAGAGGCTTTTCTGGCACTCTGGCGAGCTTGGCTGGCCGACCCGGCGCGCCCAGCCTCCCTGGTGGTGATGTCCATCGTGGCGCGCGGTCTCCAGCCCGGCGGAGCGCCGCCCGATGAACAAACCGGCACGACCCGTCGCCCAAGCGACCCGTTGGCGCAAGCGCTCCACCGGCAGTGGCCCGTCGACACGCCCGATCTGCACACGCTCAGCTTCGAACAAGGCCGCGTCAAACTCTTGCTGGCCCTGGGCGAGACGAGCCGCTGGATGCCGGAGTTGGTGGCCGAAGTGGATGCGTTCTGCTTGAACGCTGCCCGCTCGACCCGAGCAGAGGCCGGATCCGCGCGCTGGTACCGTCAATGTGCTCGCCTGGCCCACGACGATGCCACCGTCGCGGGCTTCGATACCGATGCGGCCCACCGCGACCAAACCCGCGCCGCACTGTCGGCAGCCGGTTTTCTGCTGTCGCCCCCCACGGATCCGGGCGACCCGGCAGCGGGGCCGGTTGCTGGCTTTCAGGCCCGGCTGCGCCCTGCCAATTTGGCCGCACGGGCGGCCTGGCGGCCGCCCGGTCGCAGGGCCGCCCCAGCCTGTCGCACCGCCCTGGTGGTGGGGGCTGGCCTGGCCGGCGCGTCCGTGGCGGCCGCACTGGCGCAACAGGGCGTGGCGGTCACGGTGCTGGAGCGCTGCGCAGCCCCGGCTGCACAGACCTCGGGCAACGCCGGCGGCCTGTTTCATGCCGTCGTCCACCCCCATGACGGGCTGCATGCCCGCCTGCTGCGAGCCGGTGCCTTGTACACGGCGCGCCTGGTCCGCCCCTTGATCGCCAGCGGCCAGTTGGTGGGCGATTGCAGCGGCCTGCTGCGAGGCGCCCACACGGAAGGCCAGGCCGCCCCCCTGAGCGGCATGGCCGCGCAATTGCAGCAACAGGCGCTGCCACCCGATTTTGCCCAAGCCCTGGACAGTACCGAGGCCAGTGCGAGAGCCGGCATGGCCCTGGCTGACCCGGCTTGGTACTTTGCGCAAGGCGGCTGGCTCAACCCCGCGTCACTCGTCAAGCATGAGCTGGCGCATGCAGGCATCTGCCTGCGTTTGTCGCAGGCCGTGCACAGGGTCACGGCGCTGGCTCGCGGTGGCTGGCTGGCGCAAGATGGGGACGGACAGACATTGGGCACCGGCGACGTGCTGGTCTTGGCGGGGGCACAAGACGGTCTTGCATTGCTCAGGGGCCATGCGGACCCAGACGACTGGCCACTGCTGCGCAGCCGGGGCCAGATCACCGAGGTCGCTGAAACACTGCTCGGACCGCTGGCGCTGCCCAGCCCTCGCTTGCCGGTCGCCAGCGGCGGCTACGGCCTGCGCTTGCCGGCTGAAATGGGGGGTTCGCTGCTCTGCGGTGCCAGCAACCAGCCGGACGACGAAGACCCGACGCTGCGGGCGGCTGATCATCTCCGGAATCTGGCCCAACTGGATGCGCTGAGTGGCCGTGCCTGCAGTGCAGATGCCCTGCAGCGCCGCACCGATGCAGCCCCAAGCCTGGCTGGCAGGGTGGGATGGCGACTGGCCTGCGACGACCGATTGCCCTTGATGGGTCCGGTACCGGTCCCCTGGGGGCAGCTGCCGACACTGCGGGGTCTGGAACAGGCCCGACAGATCCCCAGAGTGCCGGGGCTGTATGTGCTGAGCGCACTCGGCTCGCGAGGCATCACCTTGGCGCCCTTGCTGGGCGAGGCCATGGCCGCATGGATCACTGGCGCGCCCAGTCCCCTGGAGGCCAGCCTGCTGGATGCCGTCGATCCAGCGCGATTCACCACCCGCCGCGTGCGCCGCGGGTCCTGAAGATCAGGGTGCGGCCGGGGGCATCGCCCCAGTGTCGCCAGGCGCTGGGGCGTCGCCACCGGGGGTGTCGCCCTCGGGGGACGCTTCAGATTGATCGTGGCCGCCAGAGGTCTTGCGCATGGCCTTCTCCTCCTTCTTGCGCTTCTTGGCCAATTCGCGCTGGCGCTTTTCGTAGGAGTAGTTCGGTGTGGCCATGGGCCGTCCTTTAGAGAGAGAAAAAACAAGCAAGGCGGCCGGAGCCGCCCTCACGCCACCGACGATACACCCGACCGGGTCAGGGCTCAGAACTGCAGCGTGCGCACACCAGCCGAAGTACCCAGCAGGCAGACCCCGGCACGGTGCCGCGCAAACAGCCCGACCGTGACCACGCCAGGCCACTGATTGACCTCGATCTCCATGGCCAGGGGCTCGGCGATCTTCAGACCGCGAACATCGAGGATCAGGTTGCCGTTGTCGGTCACCACGCCGGTACGGACAGCAGCCTGGCCACCGTAGGCGCGCTCAAAGCGGCGCGCCACCTGGGCCGCCGCCATGGGGATCACCTCGACGGGCAGCGCAAATGCGCCCAGGGTGTCCACCAGCTTGGACTCATCGGCAATGCAGACAAAGGTCTGCGCCAGGTCGGCCACGATCTTCTCGCGGGTCAGCGCAGCGCCGCCCCCCTTGATCATGCAGCCCTGGTGATCGATCTCGTCGGCACCGTCGATGTAAACGGGGATCTGCGCCACCGCATTGGCATCCAGCACCGGGATGCCCAGGGCCTGCAGGCGCTCGGTGCTCTTGACCGAGCTCGACACGGCGCCAACGATCTGGTCCTTCATGGAGGCCAGTGCATCGATGAAACAGTTGACCGTGGAGCCCGTGCCCACCCCCACCACCGTGCCAGCCTGAACGTACTTCAGCGCCGCTTGCCCGACCAGGGCCTTCAATTCGTCTTGCGTCATGCACCCGATTATCGCCGCAGCGGCCGGCCGGCACGGTCTGAGACAATCGGTGATCCGCTAGAGAACCCACCGCATGGCCCTGATTCCTTACGCTCTGTCCCGCCCGTTCCTGTTCGGCCTGGACCCCGAAGCCGCTCACGATCTGACCATCGACAGCATCGCGCGTCTGCAGAACACTCCCGCCCGCTGCCTGTGGTCGCAACGCCGGGTGCACGATCCGGTGACGGTGGCCGGCCTCCGGTTTCCGAACCGCATCGGCTTGGCCGCCGGCCTGGACAAGAACGGCCGCTGCATCGATGGATTTGGCGCCATGGGCTTTGGATTTGTCGAAGTCGGCACCGTCACACCCAAGGCACAGGCCGGCAATCCCAAGCCACGCATGTTCAGACTGCCCGAGCAGCAAGCGCTGATCAATCGCATGGGCTTCAACAACGACGGACTCGACGCCTTTCTGGCCAACGTGCGGCGCTCAAGGCGCTTTCGGGCGGGCGGTGGCGTGCTGGGTCTGAACATCGGCAAGAACGCGGCCACGCCGATCGAGAACGCGGTCGATGACTACTTGATCGGCCTGAGCGGCGTCTATCCGCATGCCGACTATGTCACCGTCAACATCTCCAGCCCGAACACCAAGAACCTGCGCGCCTTGCAAAGCGACGATGCGCTGGACGCCCTGCTCTCGGCCCTGAGCGTGCGCAAGCAGCAACTCACGGCCCAGCTCGGTCGCCGCGTTCCACTGTTCCTGAAGATCGCGCCGGACCTCAACGACGAGCAGATCGTCGCCATCGCCACCGCCCTGAAGGGACACGGCATGGAAGGTGTGATTGCCACCAACACCACCCTCAGCCGGGAGGCGGTGCAGGGCCTGACGCACGCCGATGAAGCGGGCGGTCTGTCGGGCCGGCCCGTGCAGCTGGCCAGCAATCATGTGATCCGGGCGCTGCGCAGCGAGCTGGGGCCCAACTTCCCGATCATCGGCGCCGGCGGCGTGATGAGCGGCGCTGATGCCTGCGCCAAGCTGGCGGCCGGCGCCGACCTGGTGCAGATCTACACCGGCCTGATCTACCAGGGGCCGGAGCTGGTCACCGAGGCTGCCAACGCCATGGCCAAGGGCTGACCCAGCCCGCCCCCGGGCGCCCTGCTCAGACGTTGAGCAGGTGCGTGCGGTAGTGGATCAGTTCGTCGATGGACTCGTGGATGTCCGCCAGGGCCGTGTGGGCCTGTGCCTTCTTGAAGCCCTCCATCGCGGACGGCTTCCAGCGCCGAGCCAGCTCCTTGAGCGTGCTCACGTCCAGATTGCGGTAGTGGAAGAACGCCTCCAGCCCTTGCATGGTGTTGGCCAGAAAACGCCGGTCCTGACAGATCGAGTTGCCGCACATCGGGCTCTTGCCGGCGGGCACATAGGCTGACAGGAACTCGATCACCTGCGCCTGGGCATGAGCCTCGTCGATGGTCGAGGCCTTGACCCGGTCGATCAGGCCACTGCGGCCATGGGTGCCCTTGTTCCAGTTGTCCATCGCATCCAGCGTGGCATCGCTCTGGTGGATCGCAAACACCGGGCCCTCGACGCGCACGCTGAGCTGCGCATCGGTCACCACCACCGCAATCTCGATGATCCGGTCGGTGTCAGGCTTCAGGCCGGTCATCTCCAGATCGATCCAGATCAGGTTGTGTTCGTTCTTGGTCAGGGTGACAGCAGTCATGGACTTCCTCGCGCTTGGGTCAGCCTGGATTGTCCAACAACATACACTGGGCGGACATGCAAGCATCGACTGTTTCCCTGGCCTTCTGCGCCGCCCTGCTCCTGTCCACCGCCCTGAAGTTCTGGCTGGCCTCCCGGCAGATTCGCCATGTCCACCGCCACCGCGATGCCGTGCCGCAGACCTTTGCCGACGTGGTCGGTCTGCCAGCCCATCAGCTGGCTGCCGACTACACCGTGGTCCGCGCACGCTTCAGCCTGGTCACGGAGGGCCTCGGTGCGCTGCTGCTGCTGGGTTGGACCCTGCTCGGCGGCCTCGATGCCCTGAACCTGTGGCTGCGCGATGCCATCGAGCCGCGCTTCGGCGGCATGGCCTACCAGTTGGCCTTGTTCGCGGCCTTCAGCCTGATCGGCGGCCTGATCGAGCTGCCGCTGGCCTGGTACCGCACCTTCCACATCGAGCAACGCTTCGGCTTCAACCGGATGAGCCCCGGGCTGTTCTTCGCCGACCTGCTGAAGGAAACCTTGGTCGGCGCAGTGATCGGCCTGCCTTTGCTGGCCGCCGTGCTCTGGGTGATGGCCGCCGCCGGCCAGACATGGTGGCTGTGGGCCTGGGGCCTGCTGGCCGGATTCATGCTGCTGATGCAAGGCCTCTACCCGACCGTGATCGCCCCCTTGTTCAACAAGTTCGAGCCGCTGGCCGATGCCGCCCTGGCCGAGAAGGTGCAAGCCCTGATGCTGCGCTGCGGATTCACTGCCAAAGGCTTTTTCGTGATGGACGGCAGCCGCCGCTCGGCCCACGGCAACGCCTACTTTGCCGGTCTGGGCCGGGCCAAGCGCGTGGTGTTCTTTGACACCCTGCTGAGCCGCCTGCAGGCCGACGAAGTGGAAGCCGTGCTGGCCCACGAGCTGGGCCACTTCCACCATCGCCATGTGCGCAACCGCATGTTGCTGGCCATGGTGCTGAGTGGTGCGGGCTTGGCTGCGCTGGGCTGGTTGTCCGGTCAAGCCGGCTTCTACCAAGGGCTGGGCGTGCTGCCCAACCTGGGCTCGGCACCGAATGACGGGCTGGCCCTGTTGCTGTTCATGCTGGCGGCACCGCCCTTCAGCTTCGTCATCGGCCCGCTGATGGCCCGCGCGTCGCGCAAAGCCGAGTTTGAGGCAGATGCCTATGCCTGCGCGCAGGCCAGCGGCGCGGCATTGTCATCGGCCCTGCTCAAGCTCTATGAGGACAATGCCTCCAGCTTGACACCCGATCCCATCTACGCCCGCTTCTACTTCTCGCATCCCCCGGCGTCCGAGCGCCTGGCAGCGCTAAAGCTGTCATGAGCCGCGCACCTCGCGCCGCCGTGGCCGACAGCGGGCATGCCACCGCCTTGGTGGTGGGCTCCCACGGCCGCCATGTGCTGATCGAAACGCCGGCCGGCCAGCGGCTGATCGGCCACCCGCGGGGCAAGAAGAGCGCCTGCGTGGTGGGCGATCTGGTGCGCTGGCAGCCGGCCGGCGACGAGGCCGTGATCGAGGCCCTGGTGCCTCGCCGCAACCTGCTGATGCGCCAGGACGAGTGGCGCAGCAAGTCGTTTGCCGCCAACCTCGATCAATTGCTGATCATGCTGTCGGGTGAGCCCATGTTCAGCGAATCGCAGTTGACGCGGGCCCTGATTGCCGCCGAGGACGCCGGCATCGCCGTCACTTTGCTGCTCAACAAGACCGACCTGCCCACCGCCGAACTGGCCCGCGAACGCTTGCTGCCCTATCGCGCCATGGGCTTGCCCGTGCTGGAGACCGCACTCACCAGCCAGCCCGAGGCCGCCCGCGCCGTGTTGGCACCGGCCCTGGCTGGCAAGACGACCTTGGTGCTGGGACCGAGCGGCATGGGCAAAAGCACCCTCATCAACCTGATGCTGCCCCAGGCGCAAGCCCAGGTGGGCGAGATCTCCCAGGCCCTGCATGCCGGCCGCCACACCACCACCACCACCACCTGGTACTGGCTGGACACGGTGCCAGTTGGCGAGGATGGCCGCCGAGCCGCACTGCTCGACTCGCCCGGATTCCAGGAGTTCGGCCTGATGCACATCACGCCACAGCGCCTAGCCAGCCTGATGCAGGACCTGAGGCCCCATCTGGGCGACTGCCGCTTCTACAACTGCACACACCGGCATGAGCCCGGATGTGGCGTGCGCAGTGCCCTGGAACGCGAGGAGATCAGTCCCTCGCGCTACAAGCTCTACGGCGGGCTGTGGGATGAGCTCGAAGCCGGCCAGCGCAAAGGCTGAGACTCACCCGACGGCCGATCCGGGTGGGTGGGGTCAACCCAGCAGATTGGCCAACTTGAGCAAGGCCAGCATCAGCATCCAGAGCACGACCGAGCGCCAGACCAGGCCGACGACGCTGCCCAGATGACCCAGTTGCGGCGGAAGACCGGGGGTTGAGCCGGTGGCTTCGACTGAATCATCGTCGGCGCCGGCCGAAAAACCTGCGGCACGGTCG
>CALRVU010000115.1:0-8009 GCA_943371685.1 Bordetella parapertussis
GTTCGCAGCCTTCTTGCGCATAGTCGTTTGAAGAAAGGAAGGTGCCGCAGCCCGGGGAGACTGAGCGCTCGTGTGCAAATTGCACGAAGCCGTCGAAGCGCAGTGCCTGCGTAACGCTCCATCGACCTGCCAGCGCCCAGATGGGGATCACGTCTTCGTTGGACTGAGCACCCGGGCGACCGGCAGCCGCGCTGTTTCGAGTTTCCAGATCGCGCAGGCCACCGTTGAAACTGAAGCCCCGTTCGCGCTCAATCGACAGTTTGCCGAGCTGCCATTGCAGCTTGCCGCCGAGCTGATCGGTCTCGCCATGAATGGACGCATTGAGAAGCTGTGCGCCGCTGAACTTGGCACCGCGATTGAATCCTTCGTCAGACAACGGGGTGTTCGGGGTGTAGTCATTCGGGTTGTTGCCGTGCGGGACCGAGTCCTTCTCCAGGGCGTGGTCGTACCACGCCATTCCTGCGAGGGTCAAGCCAATGCCCGAGCCGTGCGTGACCTCGAGCCGCGAGTTCAGCTTGCCGACGCGGCTGATGGTGTCGCCTTTGGCGTAGTTGATGTTTGCATCGTCAGAGTTGCTGGAGCCGCTCGGAACCAGCGTGGCGCGCTGGGCCTCGGTTCGAACGCCGATACCGAAGGTGGCGGCGTTCTTGAACTTGAACGTCCAGTCGCCCGCTTGAACTTCGAAGGGCAACGCTGGCTTCTCAGCTTCAGTAGCTGGAGTCTGGTTAGGCGGCGTTTCTTGCGAAGTCCCTGTGCCATGGAGGCAGAGGGTGAGAGCGAACACGGCACTTGGAATGGGTCGAAGGACAATTTTCACTGGATATGTCTCCTTTTATATATTGATCGAAAGTGATCAATGTGTACGTATGGAGCGGACTGTATTCATCTGAGGTAGGATCGTCAATCTTGATTAAAACAATCAACCTGAAAGGCTTGATGTGATGGGGCGCGACGATCTCTACATGAGCGCGGAGGATGCGGCCAAGGCACTTGATGTGACCGTTGCCACTCTGTACGCCTACGTGAGTCGCAAGCAGATCCGCTCTGAGAAGATCGAGGGATCGAGGGCGCGGCGCTATTGGCGAGCGGACATCCAACGCCTCCTGGGGAATGCACCTGCAGCGACTGAGCTGGCGCCCAAACCGCTGTTCGCGGAGTCGTCCATCACCCTGATCACGGAAGCCGGCTTGTATTTCCGGGGTAGAGATGCGGTCGAGCTGGCCAAGAGCCACACTCTGGAGTCAGTCGCGGCATTGCTATGGCAGATGGACGAGGACACACTCTTCAAGGCCGGCGCCCCAGAGTTCCTCGAGGAGCTGCCGGCATTGCGTA
This sequence comes from Bordetella parapertussis, assembly GCA_943371685.1. Taxonomy (GTDB): domain Bacteria; phylum Pseudomonadota; class Gammaproteobacteria; order Burkholderiales; family Burkholderiaceae_C; genus Ideonella; species Ideonella parapertussis_A. The sequence continues at coordinate 1,333 of CALRVU010000115.1, forward strand.
AGAAGCTCAGTCATGTAGGTATGTTTGAGCGCTGTCTCGCGTTCTTCCCGCTCATTGAGCGCGCCAACCCACGAGCGTACGACCTGAGCCCCAGTGGCTATTCGCGCACCGGCGTGGAACTGGTGCGTTGGGTCGCAACCTTCATCGGCAACGCGACCAGGCCTACGAGCCAGCCCTTGCATTCATTTCTCGCCAAGGCATTGGATGCACCGCCCGGCTTCGAAGAGGTGATCCGGGCACTTCTTGTACTCTCTACCGATCATGAGTTTGACCCGATCACCTACTCCGTGCGCGCCGTCGCCAATGTGGGTGTCACAGCCTATCAAGCAGTCACGGTCGGCTTGATTGCCTCACAAGGTCAGCGTTTCCAGGCTGAGCGCTACGGCTCATCGATCCGCATGTTGCAAGAGATCCTCACCGAGAAGGACGGGCCGACCGCCGTTATAAAGCGGCTTCGAAACGGTCAGCCCCTGCCTGGCTTCTCGCCGCAAAGGCGCCTTGATCCCAGGACTGGCGCGATCATGGATTTGATGCAGGACACCCTGCGACAAGACCAGTCGCTCAAGACCCTGCTCGCGGCGCAACGCGCTGCTCAAGAGACCGCCGGCCTGGAGATGGACTTCATCCTTCCCGCGCTCTTCGTAGGACACCGACTGGGTCTGGCCGGCGATGAGATATCTATCGCCGCACTCGGTCGCATGGTGGGCTGGATCGCTCATGCCATGGAGCAGTACCACGACAATGAACTGAGGCGTCCTCGGGCGATGTACATAGGGCCGCTACCTTGACATCCCGCTGAGAGCCGTTCGCCACCTCGCTACCTACCCATTTGCTTCCCAACACAAGCGTCTTTGAGTGCTTGAGGTAATCCCTCTCGTTCGACGGAGCCGAGTCCTGTTCGCAGCATGCTGAAGTGCCAACCAAAGGTGCCCGGCCCAACTGCAGCGTCGACGGAAATCCGGCAGGTTGTACTGCACCATCAGTGCGAACCCGACCAAGGCCGTGGTGCCCGAGTTCAGCGAGACCCGCGCCGGCGACAGCGTGCGCTAGTTCCTCAAGTTCGACACGCCCCAGGCCTGACGGGGCACGCTGGTGACAAGTGGCTTCAGCGGCTGCAGCGCCAACATCATCAGGGGCGTGACCTCGGCGCAGTGCATGGCCCACGCCTAGCGCAAGTTCAACAACCTATGTGCCAATCACGGCAGCGAGGTGGGCCGCAAGGCGTTGCGCTACTGCCAGGTGCCGCTCAGGATCGAGCGCGAGATCGAGGCTCTGACCAGCGACGAGCGCCGATCGATCCGACAGCGCAAGTCAAGGCGTGTGCTTGCCGTATTCCACCGTTGGCTCCTGGCGCAGCGGCGGTTGGCGCCGCCCTCGCCGGCAAGAAAGCTGTCGACGACTTTGAGCTTGAACTCAGTTTCGTACTTCGACATGTACCCCCTTGAAGTTCCTCCAACTTCTGGGGGTCAATTCAAACCCGGGGCGATTCACCCCGTCACCGACACCTGGGTGAAGCGCGATACCGACACCGGCCGGTTCATGGGCCAGAAGAAGGACGGTACGCCCTTCAAAGGTGTGCGCAAGGAGCGCGGCAAGTAAGCCGTGCTGCCTTCTGAGGGCGGGGCGGAATGCCCCACCTCTTGTCGCATGTTGATCCGCCGTTGACGGATTGCCTCACAGCACAGCTCGCGCTAGGTGTTATCCGCTCGGCGCCTCCACCTATGAATGATTCCGAGTCCTTTCAACAGAATGGTGGAAAGAAGGGAGAGCGAGTGCAGAACCGAGACTCGCGGCACCGTTGCGCCGCGACGTGACGTGTTCAACTTCCTCGAGTGACGAGCAAGTCAGTGGCTGTCGACTCATAGCGACTTTCACCGCCTTGAATTCGTCGACCCGAAGCGGTGGGTCGCACTCTTTGCCAAGGCTCCAGTAGGCGGCCCAACGACGGCTTTCCTGACCGTGCTGGAGCTTCGCTGATGTTTGGGCGCGCTTGACGCGGGTACTGGGCCGCCTGTTGGTGGTGCTGTGTTTCGGCGAGCATCCCGAGGCAGCCAGCCTGCTGTGGTGGAGCCTGCGTTGAGCGGCGACTGCTGAGGCGCTTAGAGCCCTTCGCTCTGCATCGCCGGCCGGGCCTGTACCCGTCCCAACCAATGCTGCAGATGGCCATGGGCGGCCACCGGAGCGCCGAGATAGAGGCTGTAGCCGATCACCGAGCCGACCAACAGGTCCACCATCGAATACTCAGCGCCCAGCATCCAGGGCTGGCGCGACAGCCGGTCGTCGAGCAGGGCCAGAAGCTGATTCAGTTCGGCAACGGCCGCGTTGGCGTGTGCGGTGCTTCGCAGTGCTTCGTCGCTCATGGTTGCGCGGTGCAGACGTGTCAGCACGCCGCCGTAGCTGACATACGCCCAAGCGCACCAGGACAGGGCCTGCAGGTGCTCGGGTGTGCCGGCCACCGGCCAGAGCCCCCGCTCCACCCCGTAGGTCTCGCCCAGCCACAGTTGAATGGCCAGCGCCTCGAACATCGGTGCGCCGTCGACCGACAGCGTCGGTACTTTGCCATTCGGGTTCAGGGCCAGATAGTCCGCGCGATGCTGCTCGCCGCTGCGAATGTCGATCTTGACCCGTTCGTGCGGCAGGTCCAGCTCGGTCAATGCACAAGCGACGGGGGTGGCGCTAGACATGGGATGCCAGTAAAGAACGAGGGACATGGTGTGCTTTCCTTGTGATGCGTCGGCACAGCGCCGACGATGGAATCACTTTAGAGATCATTGCGGACAGATTCGGCCCTCAATCAAGGCTACAGTGACCTCATGTTGAGTGCCTCCACGCGGCTGCTCAAGCTGCTGTCTCTGTTGCAAGCTCGCCGGCACTGGGCCGGCCCCGAGCTGACCGAACGTTTGGGCGTACATCCCCGCACCTTGCGGCGCGATATCGAGCGGCTGCGCGAACTGGGCTATCCAGTGGAAGCCTGCAGCGGTGTGGCCGGCGGCTACGCGCTGCGACCTGGCCAAGCCATGCCACCCCTGCTTTTGGACGATGAGGAGGCACTGGCGGTGGCGATTGCCCTGCGTACCGCCGCCTCTGGCCGGGTAGGCGGCATTGAGGAGCCGGCCTTGCAGGCCATGGTCAAACTGGAGCAACTGATGCCGGCACGTCTGCGTCGGCGCGCCAATGCGCTGCGCTCAGCGGTGCAGGCGATGGACCCAGTTGGCCCCTACGTCGAATCCGGCCTGCTGGTCGATCTGGCGTGCGCCTGCCGTGATCAGCTGGGCCTGGAATTCGACTATGTCGATGCCAAAGGCGAGCCGAGCCGGCGCAGAGTCGAGCCCCAAGGTGTGGTCCATACCGGCCACCGCTGGTATTTAGTGGCTTGGGACACGCTGCGCAAAGACTGGCGAACATTCCGCATCGATCGCATTGCCGGCGCTGCGATGCTGGGCGCGCATTTCGCGCCGCGGGCCGACCCCGGTGACTTGCGTGCCTTCGTCGCGAACTCCCAAGTGCCATCGCTCCATGCCGAGCAGGCCCGCGTGATCCTGCATGCGCCGCTGGCCCAGATGTCGACTCGAATACCGGCAACGGCAGCGCAGTTGGAGCCGTTCGACGACGATGAACAGCGCTGTCTTCTGCAGTGCGGCGCCCATGCGCTGGACTCGCTGATCTGCTGGCTGATCGTGCTGGACGTCGAGTTCGAGGTGTTGGCGCCGAAGGCTCTGCGCGAGCGGCTGACGCTGACGGCCGAGCGGATGATGCGCGGCCTGGCGCGAGGGTGATGGCGGCCCCGCTGTGTTTGCCCGACGAGCGAGAGTCGCCATGGCCTGGCTCTACAAGGTTCTTGAAGCGGTTTTGGTGCTCATCTTGGCGCAGCGGTCCGAGCAGCTCCAAGGCCTTCACGCGCGGTGTGAAACCGCGCTTCGTGGTCTCCATCGCCGACCACGGTGGCCCCCAATGGCTCACCTCTGGGCGCGGGTGATGTCGATGCCCAGCTCCGGCGGGTCTTCGAAAACCTTCGCGCCGCAGTTGGCGGGGCAGAGGGCACGTTTGACAATGTCGCAAACACGGCGGCGCATCTCAAGGGCATCGCGCATCGCCGCATTTTCCTGAAGGTGTTCGCCGATGAACTCGCCGGCCGGCGGCCTGCGGGTACTCTTCTGCAGGCCGCCGCGCTGTGAGTGCCCGAACTGCTCGCGCAGATCCAGGCCAGCGCTGTCCTATGACGATGGCGTTGCAGTATCACGGCGGCAGTCGCCGCCTACGAACCGGGTCCCGCTCCGCTCGCGATTACCACTCGCCGCCGAGGGCCCGGATCAACCCGACTGTTGCCTGGTACTGCGCGACGCGAACCTGCAGGGCCGCACGCCGGTTGCTCAGCTCGGTGCGTCGCGCGTCCAGCAACTCGAGCTGGCTCACGTAGCCGTTGCGGTAGCGCGAACTCGACAGCACGGTGGAGCGGGCGGCTGAATCGACGCTCTGCGCCTGGGCGTTGGCCTGGTCTGCGAGCAGCCGCAAAGACGACAGCTGATCCTCGACATCGCGGAATGCCCCCAGCACCTGCTCGCGGTAGCTCGCCGCCGCGGCGTCCCACTGCGCGTTGGCGCTCATCACGCCGGCCTCGCGGTGGCCGCCGTCGAAGACCGGCACCGACAGCAGCGCGCCGACACCCCAGGCGCGCGCGGACCACTTGAACAAGTCGCCGAGATCTGTCGATGCAAAGCCGCCCGATGCCGTCAGCGACACGTCGGGGAACCACGCGGTCTGTGCGACGCCGACGCGCAGCTGCGCGGCTTGCATCGCGCGCTGCGCGGCCGCCACGTCGGGCCGGCGCGCAAGCACCGCGCTGGGCACACCGGGCGGCACCTGCGGCAGCAGACCATTCCAGTCGCCCTCGCTGACCGATAGCGAACTTGGCAGCTCCCCGAGTAGCACGGCAAGCGAGTGCTCGAGCTCGGCGCGGCGGCGGTCCAGCGCGTAGGCCTGGGCCTCGTTCGAAGCGGCCTCGGTTCGCACGCGCGCCAGATCCAGCTCGGCCACGTCGCCGGCGTTGTAGCGGCTCTCCGTCAGGCGAAGCGTGTCGCGGTAGGCGACCACCGTCTGGCGGACCAGCGCACGTTCTGCGTCCAGCGCGCGCAGGCCGAAGTAGGTCTGCGCCACGTCAGCCTGCACCAGCAGCCGCGTGCTCTGCATCAGCGCTTCGCGGGACTGAGCATCGAGTGAGGCCGCGTTGCTCTCCCCCGCGAGCCTGCCGAACAGATCGGGCTCGTACGAAGCGCCGAAGCCGGCGTTGAAGACGGTGCTAGCCGCTGTGCTGCCCAACGCCGGGGCGGCCGACTGACGGTTCGCGCCACCGCTCAATCCGAGCTGCGGCAATCGATCGGCGTTAGCTGCACGAGCCAGAGCCCGAGCCTGCGCCAAGCGCGCGGCGGCGAGCTGGATGCTGGTGTTGTTGCGGTCGGCTCGTGCCACCAGATCGTCGAGCAACGGGTCGGCAAAGGCTCGCCACCATTCGCCGCGCGCTTGCGATTCGGCCGGCTGCAGCGCAACCCAGCGGCTACCGGGTTCCTTGAACGCCAGCGGCGCGGCCGGCGCGGCGACCGGCTCGAAGGCCGGCACCGTCGAGCAACCGGCGAGCACCAGCGCGGAGAACAGCGGGGCGAGCGCCCAGCGGGTCGTTAAGCAGTTCTTGTTCATGTCTTGTCCTTGGTCATTCGGGCAGGCGCAACGGCGCCGCCGGTTGGGGCGTCAGCGCGTGGCTCACACCACCGCTGCCACCGATCGCCTGGCTTGGGTCGACGTGCGGTACGTCGCCGTGCAGCTTCAACGGCCGGTTTCCGGCGAGGCTTCGCACCAGCACGTAGAACACCGGCGTCAGGAAGATGCCGAAGGCGGTCACGCCGATCATCCCGGCGAACACCGCGATGCCCATCGCCTGGCGCATCTCGGCGCCCGCTCCGGTCGCGAGCACAAGCGGCAACACGCCCATCACGAAGGCCAGTGAGGTCATCAGGATCGGCCGCAGGCGCAGCCGGCTCGCCTCGATCGCTGCCTGGATCGGTGTGTGACCGGCGAACTCCAGCTCCCGCGCGAACTCGACGATGAGGATCGCGTTCTTCGCGCTCAAGCCAACCAGCACCATCAGCCCGATCTGCGTGAAGACGTTGTTGTCGCCATCGCTGAGCCACACCCCGGTCATCGCGGCGAGCAGCCCCATCGGCACGATCAGGAGAATCGCCAGCGGCAAGGTCAAGCTCTCGTACTGCGCGGCGAGCACCAGGAACACCAGCAGGATCGCGACCCCAAAGATCAGCGCGGCCGAGTTGCCGGCCAGGATCTCCTGGTACGTCAGGTCGGTCCACTCGAAGGCGATACCGGCTGGCAGGGTCTCGGCAGCGATGCGCTCGATGGCATCCTGCGCTTGCCCCGACGAGTAGCCCGGCGCCGGCCCGCCATTGATGTCGGCAGACAGGAAACCGTTGTAGCGCATTGCGCGCTCCGGGCCGAAGCTCGGCGTAACCTTCATCAGCGCCGACAAAGGCACCATCTCCCCGCTGGCCGAGCGCACCTTCAGCAAGCCGATGTCTTCGGCGCGGCCCCGGAAGGCGGCGTCGGCCTGCACGCGTACCGAATAGGTCCGGCCGAATCTGTTGAAGTCGTTGGCGTACAGGCTGCCGAGGTAG
>CALRVU010000116.1:0-7986 GCA_943371685.1 Bordetella parapertussis
TGGGCCTGGTCGCCGATGGCATGGGCGGCAAGAGCGGGGGCCGCACCGCTTCCGACCAGGTGGTGATGACAGCGCGTCAGGTGTTCGACCGGTTTGCCCCATCGGAGGATGATCCCACCGAGATGCTGCGCCTGCTGGTCGTCGAGTCACATCTGATGATCAAGCTCACCGCCATCACCGCCGATGAAGAACCGCACAGCACGATTGCGGCCTTCCTGATCCTGCCCGATCGCTCGGCTTACACCGCGCATGCCGGCGACTCGCGGGTCTATCATTTCCGGGGCTCGGACATGCTGGAGCGCACGATCGATCACTCCTACGTTCAACGTCTGATCGACGAAGGAAAGATCACCGAAGCGCAAGCCAACACCCACCCTCAGAGCAATCTGCTCACCGGCTGCCTGGGCACCCAGCAGGATCCACCCGTCACGCTCAAGCAACTGGACCGGCTGGACGTCGGCGATGCCTTGCTGGCTTGTTCGGACGGACTCTGGCACTACCTCACGGCCAAGGAGCTCGGCGCCATCATCAGCGCCCTGCCCCCGCGCGATGCCAGTGAAATGCTCGTCAACAAAGCCCGTCAACGCGCCCGCGGCATGGGTGACAACCTGTCACTGGCCCTGATCCGCCTCGACCCCATGACCTGAGGCTACACCGGATCGGGCTCAGATCAAGGACGTATCCACGTCCCGGCGTTCAAGCGCCAGGTATTCGGCAGAGCGCATCTCGTTCAGACGCGACACGGTGCGCGGGAATTCGTGGGACATCGGTCCCTCGGTGTAGAGCGCCTCGGCCGGCACCTCAGCTGAAATGATCAGTTTGACGCGGCGGTCATAGAGCACGTCGACCAGCCAGGTGAAGCGGCGAGCCTCGGCGGCCAAACGGGGCGGCATCATCGGCACCCCGGACAACATCACGGTGTGGAACTGGGTCGCCAGCTCCAGATAGTCGTTCTGTGAGCGAGGGCCGCCGCAGAGGGTCTGGAAATCGAACCAGACCACGCCACCGGCACGACGACGAGCGTGCAGCTCACGGTGTTCGATGTGCAGCAGCGGCGACTCTTCCTTGGCTTCCGCCAGCTCGTCGAAAGCGGTGCTCATGGCCAGCTCCACCTCCGGGCTCAAAGGGGTGTGATACAGATCGACATGCTCCAGCGTTCTGCGTCGGTAGTCGGTGCCGGCATCCACATTGAGCACCTCCAGTTTGTCCTTGAGCAACTCGATCGCCGGCAGGATCCGGTCGCGGTGCAGGCCATTGGGGTACAGGCCATCGGGATGAAAGTTCGAGGTGGTCACGATCGAGACCCGGTTCTCGAACAGCGACTCCAGCAGGCGATAGAGGATCATGGCGTCGGTCACGTCGGCCACATGAAACTCATCAAAACAGATCAGCCGATAGCGCCGCGCAATGCGCTGCCCGAGCAGCTGCAGCGGGTTCTGCTGACCTTTCAAGTCCTGCAGTTGACGGTGGACCTCGCGCATGAACTCATGGAAGTGCAAGCGGGTCTTGCGCTGCAAGGGCACCGCCTGAAAAAAGCAATCCATCAGAAAGCTCTTGCCCCGTCCCACCCCACCGTACATGTACACGCCGCGCGGGATCGGCGGCCGTACCAGCATCTTCGTCAGGGCATTGCTGCGCCGGGACTTGTAGGCCACCCACTCGTTCTCGCAACGCTCCAGCGCATCGATGGCGCGCAACTGCGCCGCATCAGCCTGAAAGCCCCGCTCGGCCAGCAAAGCTTGGTACAACTCACGAACGCTCATCGCATAAGACCCGGCTGGAACTCACTCCAAACAACGATGCCGGACTGAGCCGGCATCAAGAATCATCCCCCTTCTGCGCGGCAAGCCGCAGGGGGCACACCCGAGAACGTCAGAAGTTCAACGTGCGCTTGTCCACGGCCAGGGCCGCTTCCTTGGTCGACTCCGACAACGACGGGTGGGCATGGCAGATGCGAGCGATGTCCTCGGCCGAGGCCTTGAACTCCATCGCGACCACGGCTTCGGCAATCAACTCCGACGCCATCGGGCCAATGATGTGCACGCCCAGGATCTCGTCGGTCTTGGCATCGGCCAGGAACTTGACGAAACCGGTGGTGTCACCCAGGGCCCGCGCCCGGCCGTTGGCCAGGAAGGGGAACTGGCCAGCCTTGTAGGCGACGCCATCAGCTTTGAGCTGCTGCTCGGTGCGACCGACCCAGGCAATCTCGGGGCTGGTGTAGATGACCCAGGGAATGGTGTTGAAGTTGACATGTCCGTGCTGGCCGGCAATGCGCTCGGCCACGGCCACGCCCTCTTCTTCCGCCTTGTGCGCCAGCATCGGACCGCGCACCACATCGCCCACCGCCCACACATTGGGCAGATTGGTCTTGCAGTCACCGTCGACCTCGATGGCACCGCGATCATCGAGCTTGAGGCCGACCACCTCTGCACCCAGACCGATGGTGTTGGGCACGCGGCCGATCGACACGATCAGCTTGTCCACCGCCAGTTCCTGGGCCTCGCCCTTGGCGTTTGCATAGGCCACGGTCACGCCCTTCTTCGACGTCTTGACCTCGCCGATCTTCACGCCGAGCTCGATCTTCAGGCCTTGCTTGGTGAACTGCTTGAAGGCCTCTTTGGCCACGCCTTCGTCAACCGCGCCCAGGAAGGTCGGCAGACCTTCCAGCACCGTGACCTCAGCGCCGAGTCGGCGCCAGACCGAACCCATTTCCAGGCCGATCACGCCAGAACCGATGACGCCGAGCTTCTTGGGCACCGCGCCGATGCGCAACGCGCCGTCGTTCGACAGGATGTTCTCCTCATCGAACGCTGCGCCAGGCAACTGGCGAGCGTTGGAACCCGTGGCAATGATCACGTGCTTTGCAACGATGAGCTCTTCGGCGGCACCGGCCACCTTGACCTCGTAAACGCCGTCCTTGGCCGCCGCGAACGAGCCGCGACCATGAAAGAAGCTGACCTTGTTCTTCTTGAACAGGTAGAGGATGCCGTCATTGTTCTGCTTCACCACGGCGTCCTTGCGGGCCACCATCTTCGCCACATCCATCGTCACCTTGCCGGTGCTGATGCCGTGTTCAGCGAAATGGTGATTCGCATGGTCGAAGTGCTCGCTGGACTGCAGCAGCGCCTTGGACGGAATGCAGCCGACATTGGTGCAAGTGCCGCCCGGTGCCGGGCCGCCCTTGTCGTTCTTCCATTCGTCGATGCAGGCGGTGTTGAAACCCAGCTGCGCTGCACGGATGGCAGCGATGTAGCCGCCAGGGCCGCCGCCGATCACGACGACGTCAAAATTCTTGGTACTCATGGAGTGTCCTTGGACGTCCAAGCGGACGCCGCGGAACCGGCTAGGCCGGGCCGCTGGCGGCGCCCCCTTGAGGGGGAGCGGCTTCAGCCGCTCGGGGGTGGATCAAATGTCGAACAGGAGACGCGCTGGGTCTTCCAGCGCTTCCTTCATCGCCACCAGGCCCAGCACGGCTTCACGTCCGTCGATGATCCGGTGGTCATAGGACATAGCCAGGTAGTTGATCGGGCGAACCACCACTTGGCCGTTCTCGACCACGGCGCGGTCCTTGGTGGCGTGCACCCCCAGGATGGCCGACTGCGGCGGGTTGATGATCGGCGTGGACAGCATCGAGCCGAAGGTGCCGCCGTTCGAGATGGAGAAGGTACCGCCGGTCAGGTCTTCAAGACCCAGCTTGCCGTCCTTGGCCTTCTGGCCGAACTCGGCAATCTTCTTCTCGATCTCGGCGAAGGTCATCTGGTCGGCATTGCGGATGATGGGCACCACCAGACCACGCGGCGAACCCACGGCAATGCCGATGTCGAAGTAGCCGTGATAGACCACATCGTTGCCATCCACCGACGCGTTCAGCACCGGGTACTTCTTCAGGGCATGCACAGCCGCCTTGACGAAGAAGCTCATGAAACCCAGCTTGACGCCGTGTTCCTTCTCGAACTTTTCCTGGAACTTCTTGCGCATGTCCATCACCGGCGCCATGTTCACTTCATTGAACGTGGTCAGGATGGCATTGGTGGCTTGCGACTGCAGCAGACGCTCGGCAACCCGGGCGCGCAGGCGCGACATGGGCACGCGCTGCTCGGGACGATCACCAAGGCTCTTGCTCACCGGGGCGTTGACCGCCGGCAGGGGCTTGGCCACGGCGGGCGCAGCCGCCACAGCCACGGGAGCTGCCACGGCGGCCGGGCGGGCACCGGCGGCCACCGCCGACAGCACATCGCCCTTGGTCACGCGGCCGTCCTTGCCGGAGCCGGCCACGTCGGACACGCTCAGGTGGTTGTCAGCCAACAGCTTGGCGGCGGCCGGCATGGCCACATCGCCCTTGCTGCCACCGGTCGCAGCGGCCGGCGCGGGGGCTGCTGCGGGTGCAGCGGCTGCCACCGCCTTGACTTCTGCCGCACCGGTCTTGGCCGTTGCGTCGGTATCGATGCGCGCGATGACTTCTTCGCTGGCCACGCTGTCGCCGTCGTTCTTCACGAGTTCGGCCATCACGCCGGCGGCCGGCGCCGGCACTTCCAGCACCACCTTGTCGGTTTCGATTTCGACCAGGATCTCGTCGATGGCGACGGCCTCGCCAGGCTTCTTCTTCCAGGTCAGCAGCGTGCCTTCAGACACTGATTCCGACAGCTGGGGGACTTTGACTTCTACGATTGCCATGATGTGATTCTTTGGATGTTTTGAGATCGCCGCAGGCCTCGCGGCGCGGGAAAGTGAGCCCGATGCAAAGACCGGGAATCACTGTCCGCACGCTGCGGGCGTTCAGCGCACGAGGGGCCTCACTTGGAGAGGACAAAGCCCTTGAGCTTGCCGAAAGCCTGGTCGAGCAAGCTCTTCTGCTGTTCCTGGTGCAGATGGGCATAACCCACTGCCGGCGACGCCGAGGCCGGCCGGCCGGCATAACCCAGCTTCTGACCCTCGAGCATGTTCTCGTGGATGTAGTGCTGCACGAAGAACCAGGCGCCCTGGTTCTGCGGCTCATCCTGGCACCAGACGATTTCGGTCGCGCCGGGATACTTCTTGATCTCGGCCGCGAACGCCTTGTGCGGGAAAGGATAGAGCTGCTCGACGCGGATGATCGCCACGTCGGCCGTCTTCTTCTCTTCGCGCCGCTTGACCAGGTCGTAATAGACCTTGCCCGAGCAGGCGATCACGCGCTTGACCTTGGCAGCGTCCAGATCGGCCTTGGTGTCGCTGATCACCGTGCGGAACTCGCCCTTGGTGAACTCGGACAGTGGCGAGGTCGCATCCTTGTTCCGCAACAGGGACTTGGGCGTCATGATGATCAGCGGCTTGCGGAACTGCCGCACCATCTGCCGACGCAGCAGGTGGAAGATCTGGCTGGCCGTGGTGGGCTGGACCACCTGCATGTTGTTGTCAGCCGACAGCTGCATGAACCGCTCCAGACGTGCAGAGCTGTGCTCCGGGCCCTGGCCTTCATAGCCGTGCGGCAACATCAGCACCAGGCCATTGGCACGACCCCACTTCACCTCACCCGAGGCGATGAACTGGTCGATCACCACCTGGGCGCCGTTGACGAAGTCGCCGAACTGGGCTTCCCAGATCGTCAGGGTGTTGGGTTCGGAGCCGGCGTAACCGTACTCGAAGCCCAGCACGGCCTCTTCCGAGAGGATCGAGTCGATCACCACATACGGTGCCTGGTTCTCGGCCACGTTCTGCAGCGGAATGTAGGTGCCGACGTCGAACTTCTCGCGGTTCTGATCGTGCAGCACAGCGTGGCGGTGCACAAACGTGCCCCGGCCGCAGTCCTCGCCCGACAGGCGAACCGGATAGCCCGATGCGACCAGCGAGGCATAGGCCAGGTGCTCACCCATGCCCCAGTCGACATTCACCTCACCCCGGCCCATGGCTGCGCGGTCGGCGATGACCTTTTCAACCAGCGGATGCAACTTGAAGTTGGCAGGGATGGTGGTGATGCGCTCGGCCAGGCGCTTGACCTCGGCCAGCGGCAGCGCGGTATCGGCCGCGTCCGTCCACTTCTTGCCCAGGAAGGGCGACCAGTCGACCGAGTACTTGCTCTTGAAGTTGGTCAGCACCGGGTCGTGGGTGTGCTTGCCGGCATCCATCGCGGCGCGATAGGCCTTGACCATGGCGTCCGGGCCGTCGGCCGGCAGCACGCCCTGCGCCACCAGCTTGTCACCGAACAGCTTGCGCGTGCCCGGGTGCTTGGCGATGGTCTTGTACATCAGCGGCTGGGTCAGTGCAGGGGTGTCCTGCTCGTTGTGGCCCAGCTTGCGGAAGCAGATGATGTCGACGACCACGTCCTTCTTGAACTGCTGGCGATAGTCCATCGCCAGCTGAGTGCACCAGACCACGGCATCGGGATCGTCGCCGTTGACGTGCAGCACCGGTGCTTCGATCATCTTGACGACGTCGGTGCAGTACAGGGTCGAGCGGGTGTCGCGCGGATCGGAGGTGGTGAAGCCGATCTGGTTGTTGATGACGATGTGGACCGTGCCGCCGGTGTAATAACCCCGGGTCTGGGCCAGTGCCAGCGTCTCCATGATCACGCCCTGGCCGGCAAAGGCCGCGTCGCCGTGCACCAGCACCGGCAGAACCTGCGAGCCTTCCTTGTCGCCGCGCCGGTCCATCCGGGCCTTGACCGAGCCTTCAACCACCGGGTTGACGATCTCGAGGTGCGAAGGATTGAACGACAAGCTCAAGTGCACCGGGCCGCCAAGCGTCGACACGTCGCTGGAGAAGCCCTGGTGGTACTTCACGTCACCCGAGGGCAGATCCTCAGGCGCGGTGTGATCGAACTCGGAGAACAGGTCCTTGGGCGCCTTGCCCAGGGTGTTGACCAGCACGTTCAGGCGGCCGCGATGGGCCATGCCGATGACGATCTCCTGCACGCCCTTCTCGCCGGCGCGCTGCACCAGCTCGTCCATGGACGCGATGAAGCTCTCGCCGCCTTCCAGCGAGAAGCGCTTCTGGCCCACGTACTTGGTGTGGAGGTAGCGCTCAAGGCCTTCGGCAGCGGTCAGACGATCCAGGATCTGGACACGCTTTTCTGGCGTGAAGCTGGGCTTGCTGCGGGCGCTTTCGAGCCGCTCTTGCCACCACCGCTTTTCGGTCGGGTCGGTGCAATGCATGAACTCGGCGCCGACCGAGCCGCAATAGGTCTCCCGCAGCGCCTTCATCACCTCGCGAAGGGTGAGGTTCTCGGCGCGCGAGAAATAGGTGTTGGCCGCGCTGAACGGGATGTCCATGTCGGACTCGCTCAGGTCGTAGAACGCCGGCTCCAGCTCGGGGATCTTCGGGCGTTCGGTGCGCTTGAGCGGATCCAGATCAGCCCAGCGCGAGCCCAGGAAACGGTAAGCCGCGATCAGCGACTGCACGTGCACCTGCTTGCGCGCCACGGCCAGATCGGCCGAACTGGCCTTGACCGCGAAGGCATTGGACTTGGCACGCTGCGCGAACGATTCGATCACCGGCGCGTGAGCGACGTCACGGCTGTCGGTACCGTCGGTCGCCGGAACGTTCTGAAGCGCGTCGAAATAGTCGCGCCAGTTGTCGGGCACGGAGCCCGGATTGTCGAGGTAGGCCTCATACATCTCTTCGACGTAAGGCGCATTGCCCCCGAACAGGTGCGAATTCGACCTGTATTGCTGCATCATTTCTCGCTCACCTTTTGCACCGGTTTCCGGCGCTACGATGGGTTAATCAACCTTCCACGACCCGGCTCTACCGGTAGGCGGATTGCGACCCGCCTTGCTGCTTGTCTCGAAAACCAGCAAGGGGACACAGAAGGAACTGAATGGTCACATTCGGCACTGTAGCACCGATGTAACTCGACTTGTCAGGTCGAATTACGCACCAACAACCCCTCTGGTTTGCTGACAGCACCGAATCTTTCTCCGCAAACTCGCGGGATATGACCGACCAGAACCGCTCAGCGGAATGGCAAATCGTGCGTTTGCACCCCTCGGCGCCGCCCAAACCTGCGCCTGG
>CALRVU010000117.1:0-7956 GCA_943371685.1 Bordetella parapertussis
CAGAAAGTGACCTGTGCCGGCGAGCCAGTCGGCCAGGTCCTTCAACCAGGCTGCGGGGTCATCCTGCTTCTTTTTCTTCTCATCCTCGTCATCGATCCACTTCAGCGTGCGGTGAGTGCGCTCGCCGCCCATCAGCGGATCGGCGGCCACGGCGCTCGCGGCGGCCCTTGCTTGCGTCAGGGTCACCAGGGTGCCAGAGGCGGCTGGCGCGGGCGCAGACGGGGATGCCGCCGGCTGAACTTGCGCAAAGGCATCCGTTGCGCCGGCCCAACCAAAGGCCGAGAGGCTCAGCATCAAGACGGGCAGCCAACGACGCGGACCGGCTTCATGCTGAGAACGCACGGCGCACCTCCTGTTCCACGTCCCATGACTCCAGCGTCACGCGCCGGTTCAGGTACATCATGAATCCGCCGGCCAGCGACAGCGGCTCCAGCAGCAGTGCGGCCAGAACCTGGAAGCAGAACATCACCACCGGGCCGGTGCCTCCCTCGTCGCCAACCCACTGGAACACCCGGCCCATCGGGCTGAACGGGTCGGCCCAGTGGTAGGTCAGCAGCAAGGCCAGGGCCAACCAGGCCTCGAGGTGGGCCCAGGCCAGCTGTGCCATCAAGGCAGCGCCTCGGCAGCCGCCCAGCAACACCTTGGTCCGGGCGGTCAGTGCCTTGCCGCGCAGCCCTTCGAGTTGCACCACGGGCTGCACCATGGCTCGCCAAGGCGAGAGGCGGGCCCACAGCAACTGGGGCCAAAGGCGGGGTGACCACAGCACCGGACCGGTCAGCACATCGGACAGGCTGCAGGGCTGAGCGAACACCCGGCGCGCATAAAAGTGCAGCAGCACGCGGTCCAGCCAGGGCTTGGCCAGCCAGACCACCAGCCAGGGGGCCCAAGCGCTGATCAAGCCACTGGCCAGGGCGATGATCGCCACGAAGGCGGCCACCGGGCCGTACACCCGAAGCAGTCCGGCTGACTCGCGCCAGGCCAGGTGGGTGCCCAGGTCAAGTGCCTCGAACATCGTGCGATGGCGCAGGGCCAGCTGCAGGCCGCCGTGCGGGGATTCAGCGGCCATCGTCGTCTCCTGCGCTTCGCGCTGCACTTTCCGGCGCACTTTCCGGCGCATCGTGGGGCGCCCGTGCCGCGCGGGCTTCTGCACCACCCAGCCAGCCGCCGAGCCACGCCATCACCAGGGCCCAGCTGAAGGCTCCCGCGACGAACTTCACCCGCGGCTCGACCCAGCCTGCACTGGACCAGAAAGCCTCGATGGCTGCAGCGACCAGCAGCAGCGCCGTGGTGGCCACCAGCAGGGGCCAGATCTGCTGGCCGGCCTCCGCGAGCGCGTCCAGGCGCCGTTGCCGGCCTGGCATCAGCACCGCCTGACCCAGCCGCAGCCCGCAGGCGCCCGACAGCACGATGGCCGTCAACTCGTAGGCCCCGTGCGTGACGACGAAGGGCCAGAACTGCGGCCCCTGACCGCCGGCCGTGAGGTAACCGGCCACCGCGCCGATCACGGCACCGTTGAACAGCAGGTAGTAAAGCGCACCGACCCCGAGCAGCAAACCGCTGGCGAAGCACTGGAAAGCGATGCCGATGTTGTGGGCGATGTAGAAGCCGAACATGGCCATGTCGTCGCCGGCGCCGCGCTGGCGGCCGATGACGTCGGCGCTGGGCGCGTACATCTGGGTCATCTCCTGTGCCTGACCGGCTTCCATCACCGTCAGCACCATGCTCGGCTGGAGCCAGCAGGCGGCCAGCATCAGCAGCATCGGCAAGCCGAAGGCGGCGAGCGCCAGCGCCACATGGACACGGTGTTGCCGGACGCTGGCAGGCACCTGCCGGCGCAGCAGCCAGCCCACACCTCGCAGCGGATTGCCATGGTGGCGGTAGATCGCCTGGTGGGCACGGCCGGTCAGCGCTTCGAGCGCAGCCACGCGCGAGACCGGGTAGTTCCGGCTGCGCGCAAGTGCCAGGTGTTCGCAGCTCCGCCGGTAGAGTGCAGCGAGGCGGGCAGGATCGGAGGCAGGCAGCGGCTGGGCCGATGCCGTGCCGGTCGGGGCAGGCACCGCGGCCGGACGTCTGCGCCAGGGCCGCCAGCCGCGCGGCAGCAGGCGCTTGCCTTGTTCGAGCGCGTCGAGCAGGCGAGTCAGCTCATCCCAGACGGCTTGGTGTTGTCGATCGAATTGCGCCGGTGTCATGGGGCGCTCCCTTCCGGCCGATCCATCTGGCCCAGAAGGTGGCGGGCCAGCGCCAGCAGCCGTGGCGTGGCGCCGTCGTCGGATGCGGCGGCGGACCGGGCCGGGGCGGGGGATGGCGCTTCAAGCTCGGGCAACCAGGCCAGCAGAGGCTGCGACATTTCCTCGAAGCGTGCTGCCGTCAGTGCCGTATGGCGCTGGGCCAGGGCCAGCACGGCATGTTGCTGGGCCAGCGTCAGTGGCTGGGCCGGCGGGCGGGCCGGGCCTGCAGGCAGGGCCCAGGGGCGCACCTCGGGTGGCAGGTGCACCACCATCGTTCTGGCCACCAGATCGCCCAGACGGCGGAAGTCGCTGCGCATCAGCATGGACAGGCCACCCAGCAGGTAGAAGAAAGGCAGGAAATCGACGGCCCGCAAAAGGTTGCGCAGCACTGAGGCGCTGGGCGTGAGCGGCAGGCCGTCGCTCATCACCACCTTCAAACCCATCAGGCGCTTGCCCGGGGTGGCGGCGCCCGGCAGGAGCTCGAACAGCACCGGGTAGAACCACTCGAGCATGAACCCGATGATCGCGATCACGCCGAAGCCGAAGCCGCGCAGCTGGCTCAGTACGCCCGCCAGCACGCTGAACAGGACCAGGCGCAGGATGAAATCAACGGCCCAGGCCAGGCTGCGTGCGGGGGCACCGGCCGGCCGCAAATGCAGCGGCACACCCTCGGGCGTTTCAGCGTGGCGCAGCGTGTCCAGCGGCGCGGCGGTGGCCTGCACCGGCAACTCAGGCCTTGACGACCACGGTGCCGGCGATCAGGTCGTGCAGACAGCGGCGCGACTTGCCAAAGATCATCAGGGCATCGATCAGCCCGATCAGCTGGCCCACGGCCGGGATCAAGTTGAGTGCGGTCATCACGAACACCCGCAGGCCGAGGGTGCGGCCCAGGTGGGCAGGGCTGCCGTCGACGCGGACGATGCGGATGCCGAGGGCCAGCTTGCCGATCGTCTGGCTGCGGCGGTGGAGCAGCCAGCCTTGCAGCAGCAGGGTGGCCGTGGCGCCGGCTGCCATGAGGATCAGGGTGCCGGTGACACCGTTCTCGGCCTGCTTCATCAGGTTGATGTCCAGCACGGCGGCGAGTCCGAACATCAGGGCCGCGACCAGGATGCCATCGATCATGGCCGCCCAGAACCGCGTGCCACGCCCCGCCAGCGCGCCGGCCTCGACCTGCTCGGCGGCGTCGGCCACCTGGGCGACTGGCGTGGCAAAGGGGTTGTCGTACGGACCTTGTGGCTGGCTCATTGGTGTTTCCCTGAAAGAATCGCATCGGGCATCGACGGCACCCGTGGCGGCACGCATGTTAGTGCAGGCCGCCGGTTGATTCTTGCAGGGTTGGCCCGGCTTCGGTCCGGGCACCGACTCACATCAGCAGGTGTTCGCCGGCGTTCTCCCCACCCAGGATGACGTAGTTGACCTTGCGCAGGTCGGTGAGCTGCCGGCCACCGGCATAGGAGATGGAGCTCTGCAGGTCTTCGCGCATCTCGCGCAGGGTGTCGGACAGCTTGCCCTTGACGGGCTCGAGGATGCGCTTGCCCTCGACGTGCTTGTACTCGCCCTTGTTGAAGTCACTGGCAGAGCCGTAGTACTCCTTGTAGAGCTTGCCGTCGACCTCGACGGTGGCGCCGGGCGATTCCTCGTGGCCTGCAAACAGCGAGCCGACCATGACGAAAGCGGCGCCGAAGCGCACGCTTTTGGCAATGTCGCCATGGTGGCGGATGCCGCCGTCGGCAATGATGGGCTTGGTGGCCACGCGGGCGCACCATTTCAGCGCGCTCAGCTGCCAGCCGCCGGTGCCAAAGCCGGTCTTGAGCCGGGTGATGCAGACTTTGCCCGGGCCGATGCCGACCTTGGTGGCGTCGGCGCCCCAGTTCTCGAGGTCGATCACGCCCTCGGGCGTGCCCACGTTGCCGGCGATGACGAAGGTGTCGGGCAGGCGCTGCTTGATGAAAGCGATCATCTCGCGCACGCTCTCGGCATGGCCGTGGGCAATGTCGATGGTGATGTAGTCGGCGCCCACGCCCTCGGCGGACAGGCGCTCGATCACTTCGCGGTCGGCGGGTTTGACGCCCGAACTGATCGACACGAACAGGCCTTTGTCGCGCATGCGCTTGGCATAGGCCACGTTGTCCAGGTCGAAGCGGTGCATCACGTAGAAGTAGCCGTTGGCCGCCAGCCATTCGGTGATGGGCTCGTCGAGCACCGTCTTCATGTTGGCCGGCACCACCGGCAGCTTGAAGCGCCGGCCGCCGAACTCGACCGAGGTGTCGCACTCGGCACGGCTTTCAACGCGGCACTTGCGGGGCAAGAGCAGCACGTTGTCGTAGTCAAAAATGTCCATCTCACAGTCTCCAGATCCAAAGGCGGAAGTCGGTGGCGCGTTGATCGCAGTGCACCACCACGGGGCTGCGAGCGCTTGACCTGGAGACTCGGTGCGACCCCGCGGACCATCTGCATCAGAGGTGGTGCGGAGCGCTGAGGAACCGAGCGCCAGAATTTGGGCCCGGTGGCTGATTCTACGCAGGTCCGCACCGGCTTGGGGCGCTGCGGGCGGGGCCGAGTGTGGCATCGTTCCGCTGCAGCGCTTTGTTGCAATGCAGGCGTTCCATGTCAGCAAGCCTCCCTAGAATGAGGAATGCATTTTCAGGATTCCATCGACGCGGAGCGCCCCACCACCATGGCGCCTGATCACCCCTTGCTGCGGGGCTTGAACCCCGAACAACTGGCCGCCGTCACCCTGCCGCCCGAGCCCGCCCTGATCCTGGCCGGCGCCGGTTCCGGCAAGACCCGGGTCTTGACCACCCGGATCGCCTGGCTGATGCAGACCGGCCAGGTGTCGCCCGGCGGCGTGATGGCCGTGACCTTCACCAACAAGGCCGCCAAGGAAATGCTGACGCGGCTGGGCGCCATGCTGCCGGTCAATGTGCGCGGCATGTGGATCGGCACCTTTCACGGCCTGTGCAACCGCTTTTTGCGGGCGCACTGGAAGCAGGCTGGCCTGCCGCAGAGCTTCCAGATCCTCGACACCGGCGATTCGCTGAGTGCGGTCAAGCGCATCATCAAGGCGATGAACCTGGACGAAGAGCGCTTCGTGCCCAAGCAGATCAGCTGGTTCATTGCCCATTGCAAGGACGACGGCCTGCGGCCCAAGGATGTGCCGGTGATGGACGGCCAGACGCAGAAGCAGGTCGAGATCTACCAGGCCTACCAAGACCAGTGCGAGCGCGAGGGCGTGGTCGACTTTGCCGAGCTGATGCTGCGAACTTATGAGCTGATGCGCGACGATCCTGCGCTTCGTGCGCACTACCAGCGGCGTTTCCGCCACATCCTGGTCGATGAGTTCCAGGACACCAACCGGCTGCAGTACGCCTGGCTGAAGATG
This sequence comes from Bordetella parapertussis, assembly GCA_943371685.1. Lineage (GTDB taxonomy): Bacteria > Pseudomonadota > Gammaproteobacteria > Burkholderiales > Burkholderiaceae_C > Ideonella > Ideonella parapertussis_A. The sequence goes on from CALRVU010000117.1 coordinate 5,611, forward strand.
TTTGCCGCGCCCGACTCGGCCGTGCTGGCCGTGGGCGACGATGACCAGAGCATCTATGCCTTCCGCGGCGCGCAGGTCGGCAACATGGCCGACTTCGAGCGTGAGTTCCGGGTCCGGCACCTGATCAAGCTGGAGCGCAACTACCGCAGCTTCGGCAACATCCTCGACAGCGCCAATGCGCTGATCAGCCACAACAGCCGCCGTCTGGGCAAGAACCTGGTGACCGAGGCCGGCCCGGGCGAACCGGTGCGGGTTCAGGAGAGCGCGTCAGACTTCAATGAGGCGCAGTGGATCCTTGAAGAGGCCCAGCAGCTGCACCGCAGCGGCATTCCGCGCAAGGAGATCGCGCTGCTCTACCGCAGCAATGCCCAGTCACGGGTGATCGAGTCGGCACTGTTCAATGCCGGCGTGCCCTACCGGGTCTATGGCGGTCTGCGCTTCTTCGAGCGGGCCGAGGTCAAGCACGCGCTGGCTTATCTGCGCCTCATCGAGAACTGCAACGACGACACCAGCTATCTGCGGGTGGTGAACTTTCCAACCCGCGGCATCGGTGCGCGCACGCTGGAGCAGCTGCAGGATGCAGCGCGCAGCAGCGGCCGCAGCCTGTGGCAGAGCGTGGGCGCCGTGCCGGGCAAGGGCGGCGGCAATCTGGTGGCCTTCAATGCGCTGATCGATGCGATGCGCAATGAGACCCACGGCCTGACGCTGCGCGAGATCATCGAGCACATGCTTGAGCGCTCGCGCCTGATCGAGTTCTACCGCACTGACAAAGAAGGCGCCGACCGGATCGAGAATCTGGAGGAACTGGTGACGGCGGCCGAGGCCTTCGTCACCCAGGAGGGCTTTGGCAAGGATGCCGTGGCCCTGCCGGTGGACGAGCAAGGCCCCGGTGTGATCGCCGCGGGCCTGCCGCAGGCGCTGGCCGCGGTGGACCTGACGCCGGATGCCGAGACCGGCGAGATCATGAGCCCGCTGGCCGCCTTCTTGACGCACGCTGCGCTGGAGGCCGGCGACAACCAGGCCCAGGCCGGTCAGGACGCGATCCAGCTGATGACCGTGCATTCGGCCAAGGGCCTGGAGTTTGACGCGGTGTTCATCACCGGCATGGAAGAAGGCCTGTTCCCGCATGAGAACGCCATGTCCGACGCCGATGGCCTGGAGGAAGAGCGCCGGCTGATGTATGTGGCCATCACCCGGGCCCGGCAGCGCCTCTACCTGAGCTTCAGCCAGACCCGGATGCTGCACGGCCAGACGCGCTACAACGTGAAGAGCCGCTTCTTTGACGAACTGCCCGAGACGGCGCTGAAGTGGCTGACGCCGCGCAACCAGGGCTTTGGCTCGGGCTTTGCGCGCGACTATCAGGCCGCCTGGCAACGCGGCAGCGGCCTCAACTCGGTGGTGGGCGCCGGGCGCCAGCCGGCCTTGGCACCCAGCTTGCCGCCGGTGCCGCCCAGCATGCAGGCCAGCGCCGCACGTTCGGCCGGTCATGGTTTCCGGGTCGGCCAAGGCGTGTTCCACACCAAGTTTGGCGAGGGCGTGATCGTGACCTTGGAGGGCAGCGGCGAGGATGCACGCGCTCAGGTCAACTTCGGACGGCATGGGCCCAAGTGTCTGGCGCTGGCCATTGCCAAGCTCACGCCTGTGGATTGAGACGATCTTGTTGGTGCAGTACCTGATCAACGGTTCAGTGCGCGGCGCAGAAGCCGGCTTGGCAGTTCCGCGCGTCAGCCGGGGCTGGCACCTGCTGTGGCTCTTGCCCTTGTGGTTGATCGCGGCGACTGCGCTGGCCCAGGGGGTGCAAGATCCCGTCAAGCCCGGCGACGAGCTGGCGAGGCTGGAGTACGACGGCCGAGCCCGACCCGACGCGGTGGCCGAAATGCTGGAGCAGAAGCTGCCCGAGCTGGCCACCGAGCCGCGTCGCGAGCTTCAGGCCCTGCGCGTGCTGGGCAGCCTGCGGGCCACACTGGAGCAACCCGAGCCGGCGCAGGCCGTCATCGAGCGGATCGAGCGCTTTGCCACCGTCACCGATCCGCAGTTGCGGCGGGACGCCGTGCTGGCGGCGGCTTGCCTGAAGGCTGACTTGCTGCGCAACACCGGGCCGCTGGCCAAGGCCGACAGTCAGCTGGAAGAGGCGGTGCGTGGACTCAATGACCAGACCCCCCCCGAGATCCGTTTGTCCTGCCTGGCCATCCACGCCACCATCAAGGAGAACCTGGGGCGGTTTGACGATGCCGTGCGCCTGTTCCACGAGGCGATCCGCTTGGCAGATCTGCGCTCGCCCTGGCGAGGCAGTTCCCTGCGCAGTGCGTGGTCCTACACCCTCTACCGCGCCGGCCAGGCCGAGCA